>JAESTD010000079.1 GCA_016763755.1 Mucilaginibacter sp. | reverse complement strand
TTGCTTGCCAATTCTGTAGCTAATGATTTACTATAACTATTTAATGCAGCTTTAGATACCGCGTAGGCCATATTCAAATTCCACATAGGTTGTTTTGCGGCAACAGATGAAATATGAATAACTACCCCATTTTTTTGTTCGATCATTCCGGGTAAAAATATCCTGTCGAGACGGATAGCCGCCAGCAGGTTCAATTGTAATTCGCTTTCCCAGTCCTCATTAGTCAAAGCACTAAAACCACCCGGCGGCGTTGTTAAACCGCCAACATTATTGATAAGAATATCGATACCACCGAATTTTTGATTGATTTCCTGCTCTAACTTTGCCACATCGCCAGCCTTTGTGAGGTCGGCTGCGATAAAGTGATGGATGTTATCGCTATCAGGCTGGTTACGTGCCGAAACTACGACAATCGCACCGGCTTGTGCTAACTCATCTGCTATGGCTTTACCTATGCCTTTGGTTCCGCCTGTCACTAATGCCCTTTTTCCTTTAAGGTCTGTTAAAATCTGATTGTTTTCCATTTTATTTGTATTTCTGAATTGTTTGTTTCAAAATGTTAGTGATTGTCATTATTTTCTGAAACAAATGTTTCAGAAAACTTCAAAAAATTTTATTTAGAGATCTGCTTGATAAAAAATTGTGCCATCCGCCGGATCTTTTCCCCATCTTTATGCAGGATGTACGATTCATACCAACCCGTCCAGGTACTGTTAAAGTAATCGGCCAACAGCTCGGGCTCTTCATCTGCGGCTATACTTCCCTCTTCCATTGCGCTTTTGATCAAATCACGTAAAAAACTAAAGGCAAAATCGCTGTCGGCTTTTAGCACATCGGCAACGCGCTTATCAGTATGACCTACCTCAAAAGCCATTTTAACAGCCATGCACCCATTTTTCTTAGTGGTGATAACATCCACAGCATCATTAATGTAATCTATAAGAATATTAAAAGCTGATTTACCGCTCTCCAAACGTCGCTTGATATCTTTTTTACGGTCATCGGCATAACGCTGTACACTCCTTAGGAAAAGCTCCTGCTTATCGCCAATAGTGTTGTACAAACTACTGCTGTTGATTTTCATGGCTTCCGTAAGGTCACGAAGCGAAGCGCCATTATAACCCTTCTCCCAAAAAACCTCCATTGCTTTTTGGGTAGCCTGATCTTCATTAAATTCAACGTTGCGTGCCATGATTATAAGCGCAAAAGTAAAGATAATTCTGAAACAAACAATTCAGATTAAAGTCATTTTAAAACACTGTCAAATTTATATGTTGTGATTATATATGAGCCAAGGCAAACCCAGTTACTTAAATTTTGACAAAGCTAAATATCAGTGGAAGCCGGATGTGGATTATCGTCTGCATCCTGAGCTTTACCGCGTTGGGAAAGGTGAACAGGGAGTTTTGATCTGCGAGCCGTACAAAACAGAGATAGGCAAACACTGGCGGTTTAAAACTAAGGAAATAGCAAAAGAAAGCAGCGCATTTATCTATCAACTTTTTAAAGATTATTTAAAAGATGATGATTTTGTAGGCGCTGATATGGCCCGCAAATACCTGCAAATGGGGTATACCCGGGCAAGGCGATACGCCAATTACAAGGGCGGTAAAAAGTATGACGAAACAAACAATTATAGCCAATTAGAACGAGGCACCGGTGACCCTGAAAAGGTCGAAGCAGCAAAAGTGTTTTATGAAAGTTGGAAACAAGCCGAGGCAAACGGAGAATATGCCAGGCTTAAAAAACAATGGAAAAACGAGAAAGGATAATCCTATTGCCGGGGCTTTACCGCTACGCCCACCAGATCAACATCCGTCAACTCTAACGACTTAACCATGTTTTGCACAGCAGCTTTATACGCTTTAAAATGCGGTGTTTCAATATGCCTTTTATAAGCAGCTTCATCAGCATAAATCTCCAAAATAGTGATGTGTGATGCGTCAGCTTTATCGGCGACAGCATAATAGGTTAACACACCCGGCTCTGTGGCTATAGCAGTGGACATTTGCTTTTTAAGTGCCGCATTGTAATCCGCAAGTTGTGCAGGGTCTACAACAATTTTAGCTAATCGTACCATTTGCTTTGAGGTTTGTGCTGATGAATGAACAGCGAAAAATAACGTACTTACAGCTAATACCAAAATATGCTTTTTCATAGATACAATATAACAAAGAAGCCCGGCAATGCCGGGCTTCTTTTATTTTAAAACAACTCAGGATATTTACCAGGGTTGGCTTCGTTCATCATCTTGTAAACCTTCTCTATCACATCATCAACAGAAGGCTTGCTAAAGTAATCACCGTCTGAGCCGTAGGGTGGCCTATGCTCTGCAGCTGATATGGTTTTAGGTTGAGCATCAAGCAAATAATAGCCATTTTGTGCTTCAATTATTTTTTGAAGGATATAGGCCGATCCACCACCCGGCAGGTCCTCATCAACCACCAGTAGTTTGTTTGTTTTTTGCAGGGATGCACCACAAACGTTATCTGTATCAAAAGGATAAAGCGTTTGAGGGTCGATCACTTCAATGTTGATACCCAGCTTTTCCAGTTCAGGCACAGCTTCCATCACCACGCGTAATGCCGAACCATAGCTAACAACAGTAATATCTTTACCTTCTTTAAGCACTTCAGCTTTGCCAAGTGGCACTGTAAATTCGCCAACATTGGCTGGTAATTCTTCTTTCAGGCGATATCCGTTCAGGCATTCGATAACCAGGGCAGGCTCGTCGCCACGCAGCAAGGTGTTATACATACCGGCAGCTTGGGTCATATCGCGCGGCACGCAGATATGCATGCCTCTTAATGCGCCTAAAATAAAGCCCAGCGGAGAGCCCGAATGCCAGATACCTTCTAACCTATGGCCACGTGTGCGTACGATAACCGGTGCACGTTGGCCGCCTTTTGTGCGGTAGCTTAAGCTTGCAAGATCATCACTTAAAACGGTGATAGAGTATAACAGATAATCAAGGTACTGGATTTCGGCGATCGGCCTTAAACCGCGCATAGCCAGCCCCATACCCTGCCCAATGATAGTAGCTTCGCGAATTCCGGTATCGGTGATCCGCAAGTCGCCATATTTGCCTTGTAAACCGGCAAATCCCTGATTAACGTCCCCAATGGCACCCACATCCTCGCCAAAGGCAACGATGCTTTTATCGCGTTCAAAATTGGCGTCAAAGCAGGCATTAAGCACTTCGCGGCCATCCATTGTTTTGGCATCATCAGTATATTGCGGGGCAATAACCGGCACGTACAATGGTGATTTTGGCGTATTTGAAAATAGTTTAGAATTATAACGCTCTTTGTTCTTATCGTTCTCTACAGCCAGCCAATTAACAAGGGTATTTCTTGCATCAGAAGGCTCGCTAACCGTTAATCGTAAAACTTTGCGCACGGTGCCCACAGTATCTTTCCTTCCCGGATCTACACAGGTTTGTAAGTCTGATACCAGTTTCTGCAACTCATCACGGTATTGCGACGGCTGTGCAACACCATCTATCAATTGCAGTACATGAGTGATCTCAGCTTTTATTTCTGCCTCAAGATCGGCCCAGGCTTCGCGTTGGCTGTTACGTACATGCTTTTTTGCTTCAGCTTCCAGAGCGTCTATTTCTTCGGAAGTAATGATAGCAGATTCTAACATCCATTTGCGCATCTGTAAGAGACAATCATGCTCTTCTTCCCAGGCCAAACGCTCTTTAGATTTATAGCGCTCGTGGGATCCCGAAGTAGAGTGCCCCTGCGGCTGTGTCATCTCCACAACGTGGACCAATACAGGCACGTGTTCCTCGCGACACAGTTTAATAGCTTTCTCATAAGTTTCGCAAAGGGCTACATAATCCCACCCGCGAACTTTAAATATTTCGTATCCGTTTCCTTTGCTATCGCGCTGAAAACCTCTCAATACCTCAGATATATCTTCTTTAGTAGTTTGCAATCTTGCCGGAACAGAAATTGCATAAGCATCATCCCAAATAGATATGGCCATAGGCACCTGTAAAACACCGGCTGCGTTAAAAGCTTCAAAAAACAAGCCTTCTGATGTAGATCCGTTACCGATTGTGCCAAAAGCCACCTCGTTGCCGCTTACCGAAAACTGTTTAAGATATTCAAGTTCTTTGTTTTGGCGGTAAAGTTTTGATGCGTATGCCAAACCCAATAAGCGCGGCATATGACCGCCTGTAGTGGAAATGTCGGCAGAGCAATTCATGGTTTCGGCCTGATTGGTCCAGTTACCTTCGGCATCTACAAAGCGAGTTGCATAATGGCAATTCATTTGCCTGCCGCCGGATGCCGGGTCTTTATCAATGTCGGGATGGGCATAAAGCTGGGCAAAAAACTCTTTAAGGTTGCTCATGCCGGTGGCGAACACAAATGTTTGATCGCGGTAGTAGCCCGCGCGCCAATCACCTTTTTTAAAGGCTTTGGCCATGGCCAACTGTGCCACTTCTTTACCATCACCAAAAATACCGAATTTAGCTTTGCCGGTAAGTACTTCTCTCCTGCCTATCAAACTTGCCTGTCTGCTTTCATAACCTATGCGGTAATCCCCAATAACGATCTTTTTAAAATCTTCAAAACTGAGTTCGGCAGAATTGACTCCGGTAGCTGTGTTCAATGCAGTTTCTGGCATATATTATTCCGATTAGGAGGTAAAAGTAGGAAATTCTATTTTGTTTCGGTAGTTGGCATCAGTAAAACAGTTAGATTTTACTTAAGTTTTGACATTGTATTAAACCTTTTATATTTGTAACAATCAAACACAGAAACGATGAAAAAATTAATTTTAATATGCGCAGTAATTTTAGGCTTTGCCTACACTGCATCAGCCCAAACCGCCGAATTTAAGTTTAACGAGGAAAAGCACGACTTTGGTAAAATACCACAAGGTACACCTGTTACCACTGTGTTTGAGTTTACTAACGTTGGCACAACCCCATTGATACTTAGCGAAGTAAAACCTACTTGTGGTTGTACCATTGCCGATTACACCAAAACCCCTGTAGCGCAAAATGGTAAAGGCACTATCAAGATCACTTACAATGCAGCTGTAGTGTCGGCCTTTAATAAAACCATTGTAGTGACCTCAAACGCTAAAACCCCGACCAAATATTTAAATATTGTTGGTGAGGTGGTATCAAAGGATGCACCTGCAAGTAAGTAAGGGCCTCACCCCGGCCCTCTCCAAAGGAGAGGGAGATAAAGATTTAAGGCACCGTTTAGCGGTGCCTTTTTTGTTGAGTTTCTTACAGACCGTTGTTCGAGAGAAGAAGCCCCACCCAAACCCTCCCGTAAAGAGAGGGCTTAAGAGAAATGTTTTTTAAAGTCTCTCCTATCGGGGGAGACTTAGAGGGGGCTAAATATTTTTACTAATTTTGGCCATGCCAAAAATTTCGCAAAAAGGGCACCACATGCCCGCATCGCCAATACGTAAGCTAACGCCGTTTGCTGATAAAGCTAAAACTGACGGTAAAAAAGTATATCACCTTAATATCGGACAGCCGGATATTGAGACCCCTGAAGGCATGCTGAATGCCATTAAAAATATCGACTTTAAAGTTTGGGCCTACACCCCGTCTGAAGGCACCTTAAGCTACCGCAAAAAACTGGTAGAATACTACAATAAACTGGGCTATAATATTACGCCGGATAACATTATTGTTACAACGGGCGGCTCGGAAGCGATCACCATTGCCATGATGACCTGTCTTGATGAAGGCGATGAGGTTATTATTCCTGAACCTTTCTATGCCAACTATAATGGCTTTGCCAACCAGACAGACATCGTAGTGAAACCCATCCTATCATATATTGAAAATGGTTTTGCGCTGCCGCCGATTGCGGAGTTTGAAAAGGTAATTACCAAAAAAACCAAAGCGATCATCATTTGCAATCCTAACAACCCAACAGGGTATTTATACTCTCGCGAAGAGTTGGAAGCATTAAAAGCGCTTTGTTTAAAATATGATCTGTACCTTTTCAGCGATGAGGCATACCGCGAGTTTTGCTACGATGGCCGCACCTTTACATCGCCAATGCACCTGGATGGATTGGACGAAAATGTTGTGGTAATGGACACCGTGAGTAAACGCTACAGCGCATGTGGCGCACGTTTAGGTTGTTTGATCACCAAGAATAAAGAAGTTATCTCTACAGGATTAAAATTTGCACAAGCCCGCCTGTCGCCGGGTATGGTAGAGCAGATTGCAGGCGAAGCCGCTGTTGACACACCTGATGAATATTTTGAAGCGGTAAGCAAAGAATACACCCAACGCCGCGATACTTTAGTAAATGCCCTTAACCAGATGGAAGGCGTGTATTGCCCTAACCCCGGTGGTGCATTTTATGTAGTAGCAAAATTACCCATAGATAATGCAGACAAGTTTTGCCAGTGGATGCTTGAAAGCTTCAGCCATGAGAACCAAACCGTAATGATGGCACCAGCAACCGGGTTCTACAGCACACAAGGTGCCGGTACAAATGAAGTACGTATGGCGTATGTTCTAAATAACCACGATCTGACCAAAGCAATGGAATGCCTGGCCGAAGGTTTGAAACAGTATCCGGGCAAGGTTTAGTTTGCAGTTGGCAGTGCGTTTGGAAGTTTTGACTTTCTGCTAACCGCAAACTGCACACTGCAAACTAAAAAATCATATATTTGTAGTTCGTTTGTCTGCAAACTGGAAACAGCCAGCTGCGAACTCAAATAAAAATGGGGTCGACCGGAATTGACAGGATGGAGATAAATAGGTAAGCATGCAGCGCGTTGGGTGAATTAGCGCTTAAATCTGAACGCTCAAACTTACAAATGGCGAAAATAACTACGCCTTAGCTGCCTAATTTAGAATTAGCATAGCTTTTGTCCCGCCGGTTTTCGGTTCTGTTGAACCGGTATTTGGGGCATCATCAAACAGAACTGGCCTGCTTAAGGTGCGATAAGCGGGCGAGATAAAGCACCTAAGGATACGGTATAGGCAAGCAACTGGCCTTCCTCATCCCGACAATCAAACAGAAGCTAAGCATGTAGAAAGCTTATCTTATACCATGTTTGGACGAGGGTTCGAATCCCTCCGGCTCCACTAAGTAAGTATCAAAAAGCACTAAAACCCTTCATACGCTACGTATGAGGGGTTTTTTGTTTTAGTTTGGTGCTTTTGAACGCATATTTTGGTGAGCATTCTGGTGAGCAAGCATCCCCGAAACAACCGCTCGTCAAAAGCATTTTAACTAATTGACATACAACAAGTTCAGCGAGTGAACATCTTGTAAGATGGAATTGGTGGTTCCACTACTCAGAAATGTGGTGATCAAGGCTTCGCATTCTCCATAAATACAGCATGTACCTTATTAGCGTTTGGGCTAATGATGCTTACGGTAGCCCCCTGGCTAAGAACAAATGACATCAAGGCACATTAAACTTTCCTTAACTGCCCTTCTATCTACTTACAACATTACCAACATTTTATTGGAAGCCAGTAACAAAACGCTTCGGTTAAATTATTGATATTCAAGGTTTATGAAAACCAATTCATCTCAGGTTACGCATTCTATCCTGTGCCAGTAAACATTATCATTTGTGGCCCAGTTCTGTGAAAAAATTAACAAGTAAGCAACAAAAACTCCAATTTTATAATAAAAGCGTAAATAAGGTCGTTTCAGCGGTAAGTATTAACCCTTACTATTGAATTAAAGCATGAGACAACTATTGCAACCCAAAGCAATTTTCGCTTCTATTATTCTGGCCATACTTCTTTCGTCGTGTAAAAAGGAAATACTTGTCGACGACGTTAAAACACCATCTTTTTCCGATTCCACTTTTTCATCAAACATGAATTTTACCGCTGCATCTGCAATGGTATCAGGCAGCACGCTCAAATTAGGCATCAATGGTCATTTAGGAGATGCTCCTTATCTTAATACACCTTGGAAAGATCAGATTAGAATACTTAAAGACAGGGGGATGACCTACTACCGGGTTAATGTTTATACGATGTCTGATGGTACTGCGTCAGCCTCAAAAGATTTAGATGAACTTCAGTCGGCAGCAAGTGCGGCCGGTATAAGGCTTTTACCGATGATATACCTCAGAACGCTTGACTTTAATAAATCTGAGTCGGAAAATTACTCCCTCGGTAAAACGCTGGGTGCTAACTTTGCTTCAAAATACAAGAAATATTTTATTTATTATAACCTGGGTAACGACTTAGAATTACCCCTGCTTCACTCGAATACGACCGGACAATCATCAAGTGATTATGACGCAACAAAATTTAAGCGAACAGCCGCTTATCTAAAAGGCATGGATGATGGAATAAAATCAAAAGATTCAGACGCGAAAACGATTATTGGTGCCGGATGGCTGCATTATGGCTTCCTTAAAATGTGCCAGGATTACGGGGTTAAATTTGATCGCGTAGGATATAATTGGTATTCGGATATGGAAGGTGCGGCAGCTAAAGCCCCCTATTACATTTCAGATATAACAAAAAAACTTGCGAGCTTATTCCCCGACAAACCGATCTGGTTTACAGAATACAATTTCAGATACAAATCTTCAAGCAGTACCAACGAAACCGATCAAATGAATTTTATCAAAAGCTTTACGGCAAAGTGTAAGGCAAACTCACAGGTAAAGGTTGCGATGGTTTACGAATTGTTTGACGAGCCTTACAAAAGTACGCAGGAAAGTACCTATGGCATCATAAAGTGGAAAACTCAGTATACCAGTTGGCTTAACAAGGTAGCTTCCAATTTATTCGTTTCATCTATGGCTGAATAAATAGATTAATAATGTTTTGTTTATAAACTTCCTGATACTTAAATATTAACAAAAAGCCGCAGGATCAATAATCTGCGGCTTTTTGCTTAGCAACTTGGGTGTTACAATACAGCTGTATTGCTATTTAATATCTTCCAAATGGCAGCCCCGGGTGTTGGGAAACTAACCCCCTTTGTATTACCCCGGGTAGCATTATCCTGCCCGAAGTAATAAAGCGGATGCCCTTTGTAAACCAGCTGCATTTTACTGAAAACAGTGATGACAGAAAACTGTGTCTGATCAAGCGTTGAAGGCACACTACCCACGCTGGCTGCAGCATATAGCGGCCAAACGCCATCGTTACTAAAATCGGGTTTGGTAAAATTGTTGGTATTGTGGGTGTCTTTGCTAAAGAGATATAGCGTATGCCCATTAGCATCTACTAAATAGTTTGAGGCACCTGTGCCGGCCACGCCTTGGTCATTGTATTGAGCACCGTCATGGCCTACCAATTGGGCGTTTGCAATCATCACCGAATAATCTGCCTTTCCGACAAACAAAATACCGCCTATAGCATCGCCATTAGTATCGCCAGCCTTGGCATCATCTTTATAATAATACAATGGCCAGCCTTTATAGGTGGTTTGCTTAGAACCGTCAGTCCGGGTGATCTCGCCGAAGTCTGTTGCGGCCAGGCCGGTACCAATAGACGGATTTGTTACATAAAAAGCCGGCCAAACCAGGGCACAGCCTTCAACGCAGGTTGAAGTTGTTGCGGCATCTTTACCGAAAAAGTAAAGCGAACGCCCTTTGTTATCCGTTAAGATGCTGCCGAATTTTGTGTCTTGAGTAAGCTGTACACCCGTAACAGTGGTAGACTCTCCCGGATCAGGCTTAGGAGATGATTTCTTGCAGGAAACAGTGAAAAAAGTTAGTAACGTAAACGCAGCTATGAGCACATAGCTTGATCTTTGTGTTTTCATATCCGATGGTTTTAGATGTTTTGATTTTTAAATATTACTGTCTTACATCGGGATAGGTTGCTTTATCTAAAAAAATTATAAAGCGGTATTGGGGACGATAATCTCTATCGATTATTAAAAAAAACTTAATAAAAAAGGCAATCTGTTTAAGATTGCCTTTTTTTAAGTCAATAAATTACATGTTATCTCCAACCACCGCCCAGGTTACGGTAAATGGTATTTACGGCTGTAAGCTGTGCTTTTTTGGTTTCAACCAGTTCTAATCTGGTGGCAAGCGCATCTCTCTGGGTCATTAATACCTCAAAGTAATCGGCACGTGCTGCCTTGAATAGCTTGTTTGATATATCTACAGATCTGATAAGCGCGTCGGCCTGCTGCGATTTAAGAGTATAACGTTTCTCCAGATTATCAATAGCGTACATTTGGGTATTAACTTCCATGTAGGCATTTAGTATAACCCTTTGATAGTTATAGAGCGCCTGTAATTGGCGTGCATTAGCGCTGTTAAATTCAGCTTTAATACCAGCCCTGTTTATCAGTGGTGCTGCAATTTCACCGGCTACCGAGTAGATAAGCGATCCCGGGTATTTAAAAAGGTAACTGGGTTTAAACGCCTGGAAGCCTAATGCTGCCGAGATATTGAATGAAGGATAAAACTCTGCACGAGCCACCTTCACGTCCAGTTTAGCTGCCACAAGGTCAAGTTCTGCCTGTTTAACATCGGGCCTGTTTGCCAGTAACTGCGACGGGATACCAGTATGCACTGCTGCAGGGGTAAGCGTTAAAAAATCGCCTTTATCGCGAATGATCTCCTGCGGATAGCGTCCTAATAACAAGTTAAGGTCATTCTCGGTTTCTCTAATCTTTTGCAGCGTTTCATATTCAAGTTTCTGCGAATCCAGTATCTCTGCCTGAAATTTCTGTACGGCCAGTTCCGTTACACGGGCTGCTTCTTTTTGCACCTTTACTATGGCCAATGCATTTTTTTGCACTTCAATGCTTTGGCGCACTATAGCCAATTGGGTGTCTAAAGACTGCAACTCATAATAAGCATTGGCTATTTCACTTATCAAATTAGTGATCAGGAAATTTCTGCCTTCCATAGACGACAGATAGCGGGCAACGGCGGCCTTCTTAGCATTGTGCAGTTTTTTCCAGATATCTACTTCCCAGTCAGCATAAGCGCCGATGTGGTAGTCAGCCAGTGGATCGGGTACTTCCTGGCCGGGGGTTATATCTGTTGATGCATCGCCCGCACCCTGGCTGGTATATCGGCCGGTTTTCTCCAATCCTGCCCCACCCCTTAAACCAACTGTCGGCAATAATGCACCCTGCCTTACGCCAATGTCATTTTTGGCTATCTCTATCTCCTGCAAGGTGGTCATTAACTCTTGGTTATTCTTAAGCGCCGTGTCAATCAGGTTTACAAGATTAGCATCTGTAAAAAAATTGCGCCATTGCAGGGCAGCTATATTGGTGGTATCAGCACTGCTGCCATACATGCCCGGCAGTGGCTTATTTTCTGCCAGCGGCTTAATGGCAGGCACTTTACAACCTGCAAAAGCTAACGCGGCAGCCAGTGTAATACCTGTATATCTTTTTAAATTATTCATGGTTATTATCAATGTCTTCGGTAAACGGATTCTCAACTTCGTGCATAGCTAACTTTCGTTTTGCCGCGATAGTGCCGAATATGTAGTACAAGCCCGGAATAACGAACACACCGCAATAGTACCCAAAAGCATACCGCCGGCCGCCGCCGTGCCAATAGTTCTGTTACCTATTTTACCAGGGCCCGTGGC
>JAESTD010000078.1 GCA_016763755.1 Mucilaginibacter sp. | reverse complement strand
GCCAAAGAAATTCTGATTGATGAAGTTGATAGATTCATGACCTACAACAAAATCAAAGTGGTGTTTTTGCTTGTCAAAGGTATAACTGATGGTGTTTTGAAAAATCAGGTTCCCATCATAGCTCTGATCATTCTGAACCAGGTTGGACGGATCTGTAAGAAAGCCCGAAACATAAGATTTACGAAGTGTGCGGTCATAAATGCCAGAGTAATCAAGTCCATAGCTTGATCTTAGATGCAAGTTTGGCATCAGAGCCAAATCCGCGTATACGTTACCGATCAGTCTGCCGAAGTAATTTTTGTTCTGTTTGTTATCTTCGATCAATCTTACGGGATTATGCCTATCGGTCATGCCCGATGCGGGACCACCCCAGCCCCCTGTAACGGTGTGCACCGGCACGATAGGTTGTTGCACAAGTGCCGTAAACATTACATCACTGATAGGAATCAATACATTACTGGCGTAGGTAGCATTAAAATTCTCTCCGATCTTTAACCGGTTGTCCAGAAAATTAAAATCCGTATTTAACCGCATATTGATCTTCCTGGCACGAGACTCTTTCACAATACCTTTATTATCGTAATAGCCCACTGAAAAAAATGTGCTGCCACGTTCGCCGCCGTTAGTTACCGCAACATTGTAATTCTGGATGATAGAGGGCTGCGAGATTTCATCATACCATTTTGTATCAGCAGGATGCATGGTTTTCGCGGCATCGATAAACTCGGGCAGGATAACGCTGTTCAATACTGGGTTGGTGAAATCGTTGTTCCAATCAAACTTATAGATCTGGTTATCATTCGGATTAAACTGATTATTGATTGCCGCCCTCCAGTATGCTTCTCCCCTTTGCTGCGTATTCAGCATTTTTTGTTTGGTGGTATAATATTGAATCGAAGTGGACGCATTGACATCTACCCGGTGAACACCATTCTTTGCCTTCTTTGTGGTGATGATAATAACGCCATTTGCTGCACGTGATCCGTATATTGTTGCTGAAGAAGCATCTTTAAGCACCTGGATGGATTCAATATCATCCTGGTTAAGCTCCTGCAATCCGCGTTTTGTAGGGATACCGTCTATAACGTACAGCGGGTCGTTATTCCCCAAGGTTCCTATACCACGGATACGAACAGTTGCGCCGCCTCCCGGGCTACCGTCTGAAGTGATGTTTACCCCCGAGATCCTTCCTTGCAAAGACTTAATGGCATTACCTTGCCTTACATCTTTTATATCTGCCATTTTCACTACAGATACAGCACCGGTCAGGTCGGCTTTCTTTTGCGATTGATAACCGGTTACGATCACTTCATTAAGGTTGCCAGATGCTTTATCAAGTTGTATGGTAACCGGCGACGTTTCTCCCCGAAAAATGTAAGTGAAAGATTGCATCCCGACATAACTGAAATTGATGGACTGGTTAAGCGTTGCACTGATGTTGAACTTTCCGTTAACATCTGTAATAACCGTTTGCTGGTTTGACTTAACGGTAACCCCAACTAACGGCAGACCATCATCTTTGGACGTTACGGTCCCTGTCAGCATCCGTTGCTGACCAAATGCTGTTCCGCAGAATAGCATTAACATGAGTAATAATTTGATTTTCATAATTGGTTTTAAGGTTAGTATAATTGGAAAATTGATTCTTTAAACGTTTAAAGTATTAAGGCGGATGTAGGCTGTTTTGGAGCGATTCAAAATTCATGGCTACTTTAAACGTTTAAAGTATTTAATAAAAAAATTATTCCCTGCAACTTTTGGCGATAACCAGCTCTGTTTCCAGGTAAGTTTGGTTGATAACTTTTGGTTTATTAATCAGATCATGCAGAATGCTAACGGCGATTTTACCCATCTTTTCCAATGGTTGTCGTGCATGAGAAATAGGGCAGCTAAAAAGCTCGAAAGCTTCTGATTCATCAAAACTAAAAACTGAAATATCTTCTGGTACAAGTATTTTCAATTGGACAATCTCTTTTAATCCGGCGATTGCCAATCGGTCTGTAGCGAAAAATATCGCATCACATTTGTTAATTGCCGTTAAATGTGGAATAGCTTTGCGCATGTCGGCTTCAGTATGTGTTGAACGTACCTCCAAAGACCACCCGGGGTGATGTTTAATTCCATGGTCAGACAGAGCCGCTAAATAACCCCGTGTTCTTTCCTGGAGATTGAAAAGTTGCGCGCTGTAATTAACGAAAGCGATCTTTTCATGGCCTTGCCTGATCAAATGTTCTGTAGAATCATAGGCTGCTTTAAAATTATCCAGCATCACATTGCTCGTTAAAACATTAGGGAAATGCCTGTCAATAAGAACAAACGGTATATCAGATCTTTGTAAAGACAAAATTGAAGGTTCTGAATTTTCTACAGGAACCACAATTAGCCCATCTACCTGATGATTAATCAGTACGTTAATCAGCTCCTGTAATTTCTCGCTGCTCTCATTACTACTGCCAAAAATAACCGTGTAGTTTCGCTTTTTTGCCTCTGCCTCTACCGCTCGGGTAATTCCTGAACTAAAGCGGTAATTAATATCTGCCACGATCAGACCGATTGTGTTAGACCGTCGTGTTTTCAGGCTTTTAGCTAATTGATTGGGCCGGTAATCAAGCTGTTCTGCCGCTTTTCTAATCTTTTCAGCAACTTCCTTTCCTACCTGCTTCTCTTCGGCTTGGCCGTTCAAAACATAGGACACAAGTGCCGTAGAGACGCCAACATGTGCCGCTATTTCTTTAAGGCCTATCTTTTTCATCCAGGAAATATAATTTATGGTTTATAAAGTCAAATTTATCACTTTAAACGTTTAAAGCAAATTTTTCTTTTTTTAATATTCCCAGGTAATAATCAACCAAAAAACCGCGGGCTTTCAAGGCCGCGGTTATCAATCAACTATATTAACTCGGAAAACTTTAATCTTTTGACGCTTTGAGCTTGTATAACCTCGCGTAAAGCTCCGCTATCCAAGCTTCATCCAGCAACCATTTTGGTCCCGCGAGTTGTTTATCATCGGCAGCCAGCTTTTTGTGAGGAAGCCATATTATCCTTGGCGTTCTGCCATAGCTGAGGTCATGCTCGATCACTGCGAGGTATTCGTAGTTATGATCAATTTTACAAAGTGCCTCATATCCCTTGAATAATACTGCCACGAACTATGGCACATAAATTTGCAGTCTCAACTATTTACTGTGTGGCAGATTGGTGTAATAAAAGTGTTGCATCCGGAAGAAAGTTTGAAAACCACATTCGGATAACCTGCGTTGAAGATATCTGGCCGGATTTGGTCGGGTATATCCGGGAATCTTATGACCTTCAGTAAAACCTTTAGCACAATTCGGAACTAATAAGGTTTAATGACACTTGGGGGAATACCTGCCGGCTCAAAAAGCAAGCTCACCCAAATTTTCTTATTTTTGAATTGACCATCAGATATTGTATCTTCGAATAGCGATAATATCCTTGTTTTTGTATGGGTCAAAATCGAGACCTATGATTTAAAAACTACTGTATAACGGCGGAAAAGCAATATTTCAGAGTGTGAACCACACCCTCGCTCTCCGCCAAAAAATAAAAAGCCTTTAAATCATTAGATTTAAAGGCTTTTTCGTTTCTGACCATTCCAAATTATAACAAACAAATTGGGATTGATCGGTCTCCCTGAGTCTGAATTCCAATAAATAATCCTCGCCGGTTGTAATCGAATGTTGTCGGACAGGGAAACCACGGCCCCAGTTAACGAGGTAAACAAAGTCCGGCCAGCCATTGCCGGCTAATTCTTCAGCGGATGCCGAAGTAACCGGAGACTTGTTGGTTGTCGAAGGTCAGGCGGCCGTCCGAGCCCGCCGTCATAACTTGATAAAACTGATAACCTGTAGTTAAGTCTCATTTAATCAGCTTTTATTATTCTGATCAAACAGTATTGATTGCATTAACATACTTTAACGACGGGCATCTTAAGTATTTTTGCCAGTTTTTCCAGTTTGCTACTGATGTGCCCAAGCCCTACGGCACAATGATGTGCCGGCCCAT
>JAESTD010000077.1 GCA_016763755.1 Mucilaginibacter sp. | reverse complement strand
TATTTATTTCCATCGTGTGGTTTTAATAAAGGTACCAATCAATCCAAACACATTTAAATATATATAATATATCATGTCGAAAAACGGCAGCCACCATATTAGGTCGCCACATCCAAGCTTACGAAATATTTTTCGATAGATAGCAAATTGTAGTATTAACCTAAATAAAATAACACCGCTAATTAATAAAGGTTCGAACTTTAATACAATGAACAAAATAAACAAAACATACAATAAAAAGCCACTTACAGCATCAAAACTAAGCATTCGGCGGTGATTGTTTTTATATAATTTGCCTACTCCCATGTGGCGCCTTTTCTGCATAAACCAGCCGCTTAGCGTATTTTTAGCATCGCTGTAAGTAAAGGTATCCGGATGAATTTCTATAGTTGTATTACTTGAGTTACCATTTTGATTTACAAAAAGATCGTCATCACCGCTCATTACATGCATATGCGACGCAAAGCCTTTTGCACCAAAAAAAAGACTCTTTGTGTAACCCAGATTCCGGCCGATACCCATATATGGATTGCCTTTTAAAGCCGAAGAGAGATAATTGATGGCCGTTTTTAAAGTCTCGAAACGGATAAAGGGATTAAGGAAGTTCCCGGTTTTTACGTATGGCGAATATCCCAAAACTATCTGTGTTGAACCGGTAAAATTAGCGGCCATCCGTGTGAGCCAGTTAAGCGTAGCTGGCTTGCAATCGGCATCGGTAAACAAAAAATGATCATAACCGGCTGCTTTTATACCCATGGTGAGGGCAAACTTTTTACCTGTTTTATATTTATCGTGCTCTGCTACGGTCACCACCTTAAGATGCGAAAATTCCTGCTGTATTTCGCGAAGGATATCCTCAGAACCATCTGACGAACGATCATTTACCACAACAACTTCGTATTCGGGATAATCCTGTTGTAATATATAAGGCAGATAAACGCTAAGATTATGAGCTTCATTACGGGCACTTATAATTACAGATACAGGTACCGACGGTGAGGGTAATTCCTGCCGTGGCGTGTACCCTGTAAGCTTACTATGATTACCGATAAGATAATATAGTTGAAAAATAAAACACAGCTGAAATAAAACGAATAATGCCTCTTTAATATAAGCTTCCAAAGTACCTGTAAATAAAGGCCAAAGTTGTTAAAAAAACGTTGTAAAGTTGTTACGTTTTAAAGTTGAAATGTTAACATATTTCACGTTTATACAATTAGTTTTCAAGATAAGGCAAAACATTTAACTATAAGCAGCAACATTACAACTTTACAACCTTTAAAACTTACAACAATAAGGGCGTTTTTCGTAATTTTGCCGGGATATAATGAAATTTACTCTACAAGCACAAGACCCTCTTTCTAAAGCCCGCGCGGGCGAGTTGGTTACCGATCATGGTATTATACAAACGCCCATTTTTATGCCAGTGGGCACTGCCGGAACGGTAAAAGCCGTTCATCAGCGCGAACTTAAAGATGATATACAAGCACAGATCATATTAGGAAACACCTACCATTTATATTTGCGCCCCGGCCTAAATACGCTTGAACAAGCGGGCGGCCTGCATAAATTTAATGGCTGGGATGGCCCGATACTAACCGATAGCGGCGGCTACCAGGTGTATTCTTTAACCGAAGTACGCAAGATAAAAGAAGAAGGCGTTACCTTCCGCTCACACGTTGACGGTTCAAAACACCTGTTTACGCCTGAGAATGTGATGGATATCCAGCGCATAATAGGTGCCGATATCATCATGGCTTTTGACGAATGCACCCCCTACCCATGCGAGTACAATTACGCCAAACGCTCGATAGAAATGACCCATCGCTGGCTTAAACGTTGCTGCGACAGGTTTGACAACACTGAACCTAAATATGGCTACAGCCAAACACTTTTTCCTATTGTGCAGGGCTCAGTATACAAAGATCTGCGTGTGCGGTCGGCAGAGGTTATTGCCTCTTTTGAGCGCGAGGGCAACGCAATTGGTGGCCTAAGTGTGGGTGAGCCCGCCGAAGAAATGTACGCCATGACAGAGGTAGTATGCGACATCCTGCCGAAAGAAAAACCACGTTACCTGATGGGCGTAGGCACACCGGTTAATATACTGGAAAACATTGCTTTAGGTATTGATATGTTTGATTGTGTTATGCCAACCCGCAATGCACGTAACGGTATGCTGTTCACCAAGGATGGTATCATCAACATCAAAAATGAGAAGTGGAAAAATGATTTCTCACCAATTGAAGCTGACAGCGACCTTTTTGCTGACCAGGTCTATACCAAAGCTTACCTGCGGCACCTGATACATAGTGGCGAAATGCTTGGCGCACAGATTGCAACGCTACATAACCTACATTTTTATCTATGGTTGGTGGCCGAAGCACGCAATAAAATCATTGCCGGGGAGTTTTACGACTGGAAGAACAAGATGGTAACCCGCTTAGGCACAAGATTGTAGATGAAGAAATTACTGCACAGATATCTCACCGTTATTGACAGGTTTATTATGGGGAAATACCTGGGTACTTTCCTGTTTACCCTGGGCATATTCCTGGTGATATCGGTAATTTTTGATATTTCAGAGCACTTGGATAACTTCCTGGGTAAAAACGCTAACCTGCATGATATTGTGTTTGAGTACTATGCAGGCTTTATCCCTTTTTATTTAATGCTGCTTTCACCGCTTATTAATTTCCTGGCGGTGATCTACTTTACGGCGAAGATGGCCAACCAAACAGAGATAGTTCCCATACTAACCAGCCGGGCAAGTTTCTATCGTTTTTTAAGGCCTTATGCACTTTCATCAGCGCTTATATTTATCGTTTCGTTGCTGTTAAATCTGTACGTTATACCCCATACCAATAAGCTGAAAGTTGATTTTGAGACCCGGAATTTCTTCGCAAATGACGATCAATCCAAACAGGATGTACACATACAATTGGATAAAAACACCTACGTTTCTATGGGTTCTTTTGACTCCGAGATGCGTATTGGTTACCAGTTTATGCTGGAAAAATTTGATGGGGATGTGATGAAAGAACGCCTTACCGCAACAAGCATCAAGTACGATTCTTTAAAAAATCACTGGATAATCGTCGGCCCAACACGCCGTATCATCAGCGGGTTAAAGGATACTTTATACTCCAGCTATAACCAGGTTGATACAGTGCTTGACATGAAACCTATCGACTTCCAGGCACATGATAACGTAGTAAGTAATATCTACGGCGCCATGCCTTTACCTACCTTAAACGCTGCCATTGTAAAAGAAAAACTACGCAGTACCGGGGCGGTTATTGATATGGAATTTGAAAAATATCGTCGCTTTGTTGAGCCGTTATCAACGTTTGTACTCACTTGTATTGGGGTTGCCATATCATCAAGAAAGGTGCGTGGCGGGGTTGGTTTACCCTTAGGAATTGGCATTTTTATATGCTTTACTTACATTGTTGTAAACAAATTCGCCTTGGTTTTTTCGGTGAAAGGTGGTTTTGAACCGCTTATTTCTGTGTGTATACCCAATGCCATTTTTGGTGTTATCGGGTATATTTTGATTGTAAAAGCTCCCAAATAAAATGCCTCAAAACATCCAAAATCCGGGTCTGAACAAGAACCTTTTGATTCTTCATTTCACTGTTTTTATTTGGGGGTTCACCGGAATTTTGGGCCAATTAATTTCAATTTCGGCCGTGGATCTGGTTTGGTACCGCGTTTTAATTGCAAGTATTTCGTTGTTTTTATATTTCAAACTCAACAAAACCACGCTGAAATTAGCACCAAAAACCATGCTAAAACTGGCCCTGACTGGGGCGTTAGTAGGTGGCCATTGGGTGCTTTTCTTTGCCTCAATTAAACTTTCTACCGTTCCGGTAACGCTGGTTTGCCTCTCATCTATGACGCTTTTTACGGCAATTTTTGAACCGCTGATAAACAAAAAGCCTATATCCAAACTTGAGATAATTTCAGGCATTTTTATCATTTTGGGAATCGCCCTGATTTTTAGGTTTGAAACGCAATACACTAAGGGAATTATTACAGGCCTCTTAAGCGCAATGTTAGCCAGTCTTTTTTCTATAGTCAACAGCCGGCTTGTACAGAAGATTGAGGCTCCGGTTATTGCATTTTACGAATTGCTGGGAGCTTTTTTATGGATCACTTTGTATCTTTTGATAACTGTTGGAACGGCTGCTTTCGTCATTCCAAAAGCCTCAGATATTGGCTATCTTGTTATCCTCGGCACAGTGTGTACATCGTTGGCTTACGTTGCCGGGGTATCGGTGATGCGCGAGCTTTCGGCCTTTCGAGTGGCGTTGATCACCAACCTTGAGCCGGTATATGGCATCATCATGGCCTTCCTGTTTTTTAATAATACCAGCACCATGAGTCCCGGATTTTGGGCCGGTGCGGTTATTGTTTTGTCCACCATTTTCTTGTTTCCTGTTGCCCAAAAACAGGTGGCTAAACGCCGTACCAAATAAACATTTTCTTTCAATTTTTCCTGCTGATTAGTCGGCAACCCAATCAGGGTAGGGGCAAAGTGCATACATCTATCCGGCGCATTTTTAGCCCCTCTGAGCCACTTTCATTTTTCGACGTACTTTTTCCCGTGTAGAAATTTTGAGCTAATTACAGCCAATTTTCAAATTTTAGTTAGTGTATTAAATAGGGTAATAATTCCCTAGTTAGAACTCCCATAGTAAAACAAGGTAATTTTTAACAAAATCTCTTAATTCTAAATAATATATTACTAATATATTTAATTAAAAATCAGATATATATATAGTTTAAAAAAAGCTTAAGTTTACGTAAACAACACTTTTAAAATTAT
>JAESTD010000076.1 GCA_016763755.1 Mucilaginibacter sp. | reverse complement strand
GGTTTGTCAACAACTCCAACTGTTGAAATTGCTGTTACCGAAGAAAATGCTCATGGGGGAATTGTCATTACGGCAAGTCACAATCCTAAACAATGGAATGCCCTGAAATTGCTGAACGAAAAAGGTGAGTTTATTAGCGATATTGATGGTAAAGAGGTATTGGATATTGCCGAAAGAAGCGATTTTATTTACGCTGATGTTAACGACCTCGGTAAACATATCCATGACGATAGCTATCTGCAAAAGCATATCGATAAAGTTTTAGCATTGCCTTTGGTTAATGTTGAAGCGATAAAGAAAGCCAACTTTAAGGTGGCTATTGACTGTGTAAACTCAACCGGCGGTATTTTTATCCCTGCGCTGTTAAAAGCTTTGGGTGTTGAAACCGTCCACGAATTATACTGCGAGCCTGATGGCCATTTTCCGCACAACCCCGAGCCACTGCCTGAGAACCTGGTAGCGCTTTCAAAAGAGGTAGTGAGCAAAAAAGCAGACCTTGGTATTGCCGTTGACCCTGATGTTGACCGCCTTTGCTTTGTTTGTGAGGATGGCAGCATGTTTGGCGAAGAATATACTTTAGTGGCCGTGGCTGATTTTGTGCTGAAACATACAAAAGGTAACACGGTATCAAACCTTTCATCAACCCGTGCGCTGCGCGATGTTACCGAGGCTGCCGGTGCTGAGTACTCTGGTGCCGCAGTAGGCGAGGTGAACGTGGTGAACAAGATGAAGGAAGTGAACGCCATCATTGGCGGCGAAGGCAACGGCGGGGTGATCTACCCTGAATCGCACTACGGCCGTGATGCTTTGGTGGGTATTGCCTTGTTCTTAACGCATCTGCTAATTATGGCAAGCCGGTATCGGTACTAAGAAAATCTTACCCGGGATATTTTATCTCTAAAAATAAGATCACCTTAACACCTGAGATGGATATCGACGGCCTGTTGCTGAAAGTAGAAGAAAAATACAAGGCACAGCCGCATAGCACAATAGATGGTTTAAAAATTGAGTTTGATAAGCAATGGGTACACCTTCGCAAATCAAACACCGAGCCTATTATCCGCATCTATTCTGAAGCAGAATCAGAAGTAGTTGCCGAAGGTCTGGCCAATAAGATCATCACTGATATTAAAGAAATTTTAAACTTAAATGAGTAACAGATAAGCATGCCGGATTGGAGAACCCGGCGGGCATTACTGCTATTTTTACTGACTTATAATTATTAAAGAAACGATGCGAGTTTATTTCGACAACGCCGCTACTACTGCGCTTGATCCTGAAGTTTTAAAGGAGATGTACAAGGTGATGGAAAACCAGTTTGGTAATCCATCGTCAATTCACGCCCATGGGCGCGAGGTAAGAACGTTGATCGAGAAATCGCGCAAAACCATAGCCGGCCTGCTTCATACATCGCCGGCCGAGATCTTTTTTACCAGCGGTGGCACCGAGGCCGATAATACTGCTATCCGTTGCGGTATCATCGATCATAAACTTACCCACGCCATCACTACCAAACTGGAGCACCATGCCGTATTGCATACGCTTGAAGCCATGGAAAAATCAGGCGTTATTAAACTTAGCTTTGTTGATGTAGATAACAAAGGCAGCGTTGATTATGACCATTTAGAGAAATTGCTGCAAAATAACGAGCGTAGCTTTGTTTCCCTGATGCATGCCAATAACGAGTTAGGTACTTTAACTGACCTGGAACGTGTAGGCGATATCTGTGAGGCATATAATGCGATGTTTCATAGCGATACCGTACAAACTGTAGGTCACTATAAACACGATCTGAGTAAATTAAAATTGCAGTTTATGGTATGTGCTGCACACAAGCTGCATGGCCCTAAAGGTGTGGGCTTTTTGCACATTAACCACAAAGTAAAGATCAACCCGATGATCTACGGTGGATCGCAGGAACGCAACATGCGTGGCGGCACCGAGAACGTATACGGTATTGCCGGTTAGCCAAAGCGCTTGAAATCGCTTATGCCGAAATGGACAGCCATCAGGCCTATATCCAAGACCTGAAATCGTACATGAAAGCCAAACTGGAACAGGAAGTTACCGGCGTTAAATTTAACGGCGAAACAGATCCGGCTAAAAGCCTTTATACCGTGCTAAATGTATCTTTCCCCGAAATGGAGATGGCAGATATGCTATTGTTTAATTTGGATATTGCAGGTATCTCCGCATCAGGTGGCAGCGCATGCAGCTCCGGTACAGATATCGGTTCGCACGTGTTGACCGCTATCGGCGCTAATCCCGACAGGCCATCAGTGCGTTTCTCGTTCTCAAAAAACAACACCAAGGATGAGGTTGATTATACCGTAGCCAAGCTGAAAGAGCTTTGTTTGGTGAGTGCGTAAAACTTATGATCGATATAAATAAAAAGATGCGCTTACGGTGCGTCTTTTTTTGTTTCTAGCAGATTGAACTTGAAAAGCGTGGAACTCGTGCGATTCCCTCCCCTGGGAGGGTGTAGGGAGGGGTTTATGTAAGCGGAGAAACCCTCCCTGCCATTGATTATAGCTACCGCGCCCCTCCCGAGGGAGGGATTAAAATTCCCAAATTATTTCTTCCTAAAATAACATTGGCCTCGTTTTTGATTGTTATTTAATAACAAATTAAAAAACTTAATTACCATGGAAAGCAACGAAAGAAATCCGGAGTATACTCCAAACCATAACCCCAACGAAAATCCTGAAGAACAACAATCACATCAGGAAGGCAGCGGTTACCGCCATCAGAACGAACAGGAACAACAACAGGAAGGTGCCGATACATCGTATAGCGAACAAAATGATGTTACCCCACCTGATAAACGCGAGTTTCCGGCTGAAGGTGCAGCTACAAAAACAGATTTTACAAGCCGTAACCAGGGCCGTACTACCGGTCGCATGTTAGGCCACGAGCCCGGCACCGAAGGCATATAATTTAGAATAGAGAGAATCGAATGCCGAATAATGAATGAGGAAGTTGATGTCGCATTCTATGGCGTTCAAAAGCAAAAAGCAGTACCAGTTGGTGCTGCTTTTTGTATATTAGGTGCATGATAATTACGTACATAATTGTTATTATTATCATTTTAACAGTTATAGTTGCATTGATACTCAAATGGAGACATGAGCGGGCACCAGTATGGAAATATTTTGTAGTGGGCTTTTTAGGAGCAGGACTTATCCTTCTCGCCACCGTAGTGCTATCTGTTATCTTGTACTATTTTTGAATTTTGCCCGTCTTCTTTTCGCCCCATGCCAAAAAAGTCCTTTCTCCTTTGTTTTTTATTCCTTGTTATTGCAGCAGCTTGTAACCGCCAAACCTATCTTTACAAAGTTGTAGGTGTTAAAGACGGCGATACTATGGTGTTGCTGTCACCGCAAAATTTGCAGGTAACGGTGAGACTGGCAGAGATCGATTGCCCGGAGAAAAGTCAGGCTTTTGGGCAGGCGGCAAAGCAGTTTGCATCCGATCTGTGCTTCGGCAAAATGGTGAAACTCATCGTAAACAATACCGACCGCTATGGTCGTACCGTTGGCTGGATAGAACTGGAAGATGGTACCAGCGTAAACAAGCAACTGGTTAAGAACGGTTATGCCTGGCAGTACCGCGCTTACTCAAAAAGTATGGAATTGGCTATGCTGGAGCAGCAGGCCCGCCAAAATCGCCTCGGTTTATGGCAGGACGAAAACCCTACGCCACCCTGGAATTTCCGCAAAGGCGAGCGCGAGCAGCGTGCGGAAAATAAACAAGATAAACCCAAGAAAAAGCGCACCTACAAGAAGCGCCGCCGCAAGCTGCGCGATACGGTTGCTTTTTAAAACGCCGCACATTACCTATCTTGCTTCCAAATACCTCACACTCAAAAATGAAAGTATTTAAAGCTATTATCTGCCTCGCAATAACCGGCGTGCTCATCTGGGCATTGCAAACCAAATTTGGCGATATACCGCCCCTGGGCGATTTTGTAAACCCATCAACCGGTTTCTGGCAAAATGCCGAAAGCAAGAACATCCTCGCTACAGAAAAATTGAAATTAAAGGATCTGCAGGATGAAGTGACCGTGCAGTTTGATGATAACCGCATCCCTCACATCTTCGCCAAAAACAACCACGATCTGTACTACGTGCAGGGCTACTTAACTGCACAGGCCCGCCTGTGGCAAATGGATATCCAAACCCGCAGCGCAGCAGGCAGACTTTCAGAGGTAGTCGGCCCAAAAGCTTTAGAGCTCGACCGGTACCATCGCCGCATGGGCATGACCTACGGTGCCGAACATACCCTTGCCGGCATCATGAAAGATCCTGTACTGAGCAAAGTGATACAAGCCTACAGTGATGGTGTTAATGCCTATATCAAACGTCTTAAACCAGGCGGTTACCCGCTGGAGTTTAAATTATTAGGCTACAAGCCCGAGGAATGGAAACCGATCAACTCGGCATACCTCTTAAAACTGATGTCCGAGACGCTGGCAGGCGGTTCAAACGAATTAGGATTAACCAATGTCCTTAACAAATACGGTGCTAAGATCACCAATGACCTGTTCCCTGATTATCCTATGCACGAGGATCCGATCATTCCGGCAGGTACCAAATGGGATTTTAAACCGCTCGCCATTCCGCAACCACCTGCGGCGTTCAAGGCACAGCTAATGGCAGCCATGCAAAACAAGGAAAAGATTGAGGGGATGGGGAGTAATAATTGGGCGGTAAGCGGTTCAAAAACGGCTACCGGCTTCCCCATGCTGGCGAACGACCCACATCTTAACCTCACATTCCCATCAATATGGTATCAGATGCAAATGGTTGGTCCCGATGTGAACGTTTATGGCGTAACCTTGCCGGGCGCGCCATGCGTGGTTATTGGCTACAACCAAAAGGTAAGTTGGGGCGTAACCAATGTGGATGCAGATGTTTTAGATTGGTACCAGGTGAAGTTTAAGGACAGTACGCGCAACGAATATTGGTACAACAATAAATGGAACAAAGTAGAGCGCAAGATTGAAACTATAAAAGTACGTGGCGGGGTTGATGTTATCGATACCGTGCTGTACACTCACCATGGCCCCATAGTGTATGATAATGCGGATATGCAGAAAAAAGGCCGCACTAATGTGCCGGTAGGAAATGCCCTGCGCTGGATAGCCCATGATGAAAGCGACGAGTTTAAAACTTTCTATTTGCTCAATCGTGCTGCCAACTATGCTGATTACCGCAAAGCCTTAACTTATTACACCGCACCGGCGCAGAACTTTGTATTTGCCTCGGTTGACAATGATATAGCCATTACACCAAATGGTAAACTTCCGCTAAAGTATAAAGACCAGGGTAAGTTTATCCTTGATGGCAGCAACCCCGCCAACGACTGGCAGAGCTGGATCCCGGCAGAGCAGAACCCAACGGTAAAGAACCCTCCGCGTGGTTTTGTAAGCTCTGCCAATCAATCATCTACCGATCAAACGTATCCTTACTACATCAACTGGAAATTTGAAGGCTACGAACGCGGCAAACGCATTAATGATAGGCTGGGTGCTATGCAAAAAGTAACGGTAGATAGCCTGCGCTTGCTACAGATGGATGATTACAGCATCCGCGCGCAGGATATATTGCCAACCATGCTTAAACACCTGGATGCTACTAAATTGGATGATTACCAGCTGGCGGCACTTGATTCGGTTAAAAAATGGAATAAGTTCTTTAAAGCCAATTCGGTAGCGGCAAGCATTTTCCAAAACTGGTGGCATAAGTTTTATGAATTTACCTGGCGGGATAACTTCGGCAGTAAGGATACTGTGTACTACTACCCAACTATGGACCGCACCGAGGCACTTCTGATGAAAGATCCAAAATCCATCTGGTTTGATAACAAACGAACGCCGGCCTTAGAAACTGCCAATGATGTGGTGATGGCATCCTTCACGGCTACAGTTGACGAAATGATGCGCAACTACGGTAAAATTGGCCCTAATTGGGCATGGGGTAAAGTAAAAAGCTTTGAGGTGGCGCATCTTGGCCACGTGCCGGGCTTGGGCTCCGGTAATTTTGAATCGGGTGGCTCAGGCTCTACGGTGAACGCACTGATAGATGGTCACGGCCCATCATGGCGTATGGTGGTGCAATTGGGTGTCGAGCCCAAAGGTTACGGTATTATCCCCGGTGGGCAATCAGGTAATCCGGGTAGTTTCTTCTATGATGATATGCTGAAGACCTGGCAGCAGGGTAAATTGAACCAACTGCTTTACCTGCATTCGGCAACGGAGAAATCGCCGAGAATTAAAACAACCTTAACTATTAGCAAATAAACGATATGTTATTCGGAATGATACTCTTACTGGCCTTTGTTTGCGGCTACCTTATCCCATGGTGGGCAGCCTGCGCACTGGCGTTTATTGCAGCAATAATTTTAGGCAAAACATCGGCACAGGCCTTCTGGTCGGGCTTTGGCGGCATGGCTATCGCCTGGGGCGCACTGGCACTTTTAAAAAGCATCCCAAATGATCACTTGTTGGCAACCCGTGTAGCGCAGGTATTCCATTTGAAATACTGGTGGGCCATGCTGGCGGTTACGGTTTTAATAGGCGGGATTGTAGGCGGTTTTTCGGCGCTTTCCGGATTGTTGGTGAAGAGGGTGTTTGAGAAAGGGTGAAATATTCCCGACATTAATAACTACACTAATTAAAAACTATTCAAACGGTGGTGATCGAAAACCTAATAATTGCTGATGCCAATATTTAAAATAGTTTTTGGAGCAACTCTTACTGTGATAGTATTTATCATGGTCTTCGAGGCTGTAAATATTTTTGTTCCGCATTATAATTATTCATACTATCAATCACCAGATAAATTGAGTACAGTTACAAAAATCGATTATGATGGCCACACATACATAACTTATGGGCGGTTTAGCGCCGATTCTATACCGGAAAATTATATTCAACCGCGTTATGCGGGGATAGGTTCGGGTTTTGAGGCTATTTTATATTTTGAAAAAGGAAATGCTATCATATATGCCAATACTGGCGTTTTTGATAGTGTCGGGATTAATAAAGGGCTTCACGTGATATCGCATGAATATCTTGGATGGGATACTCTGTACCGTAGGATACAATCTGAATTGTTTTATGGAAATTCAGAAAAATATCAAGTTATTCATAATTGATGTCTTTGCTGGCGCACGCGTGCCGCGTGTGCCTTACAAGATTGCTATTTTAACGCATCTTAAGCCTACGGCACACGCGTGCGCCAGCAGTAAAAAATATTAGAAACAAAAAAGCCCGAAACAGATGTTTCGGGCTTTTTGAATAATAAACGATATTCTTATTTAAAAATATCCAAAGTAGCTTTTAATTTAGTGATAGCAGCATTAGTGCTGGTTGCACGGCCGAAGATATCGCCAGAATCGGCATCATCGCCATAAAACTCAGCGTTAGCCGATTTGTTGATGGCCAGGTTTGAACCATTTACGCTGATACCGGCAAACAAACCTTTACTGCGCGAGTAGCTGTAAACTTCGGCTTGCAGCTTGTAATCGGTGCTGGCGGTAGAGCTGCGGCCAACAGGGCCCGCTGCTGCAGAAATATCACCACCAATGGTGAAATCGCCATCCTTAACTTCGGTAAGTACACCTTTGTGGTGAAAAACCAAAACCATATCAACCGATTGTACACCTATCTGGAAACCAATGCTGCCGCCCGTAAGGGTAACAAAAACCGGGTCGCTCCATTTGCCGTCTTCCAGTTTCACCATGGCAATACCTTGTCCGCGTTTGCCGCCAATGCCAAAACCGGCGTTGATCAATTTAGGGATGATAACGATGCCTTCGTACTCCTCAATTAACTGATGAGGAATGGTTTCCTTCATCTTACTAAAGTCTTTAAGTACGGAAGTAGCATCATTTATTTTTTGCGTTCCTTTTTCCTGAGTTGCTTTGGCCGATGTTAGTACAATAAAAGCACTTAACAGCAGGGGTAGGCCTAAAAATTTTAAACTTTTCATGTTGTTGTAATTCTTGTGCAATTATAACTCTGTTAAGGAATATTTGTTGCGGTTAGTAAGTCAAAATTCAAAATTAAAAAGCCAAAATTCTGAGATGGTGTACTTGCAATTAACATCTGCATATCTAACATTTATATCTGCACATCTGAAATCTCCATTATCTTTGCTCCTATATGATGAAACCGGAAAAAGAGCAGGTGTTTTCTGTAAATAACGAAGAGCGATTTAGCAAGGTTGCTTTGCAGGTATTCCGCTTTCAGGCGCAGCACAATGCGGTTTACAGCCAATTTGTAAAAGGCTTGGGTATTGATGTTGTCGGTATTAACACTGTTAAGCAGATTCCGTTTTTGCCGGTGGAGTTCTTTAAAGCACACAACGTAGTTTCTGCGGATGCCGAGCCGCAGATAACTTTTACAAGTTCGGGCACTACCGGCATGATTACCAGTAGTCACCATGTAAGTGACGTGAGTTGGTACGAGGAAAGTTTCCGCCGGGCGTTTGAGTTGTTTTATGGAGATATTAAGCAGTACACTGTATTAGCCCTGTTGCCGGCTTATCTGGAGCGCGAAGGTTCATCATTAATCTATATGGCGCAGGATCTCATAACGCAATCCGGCAATGCCGATAGTGGTTTTTATCTGTACAACCATGACGATCTTTATCGGACTTTACTAAAACAACAATCCGCAGAGAAACCTACCTTATTAATAGGTGTAACATTTGCCCTATTGGACTTTGTAGACAATTATCAAATCAACTTTCCCGAGCTAATCGTTATGGAAACCGGTGGCATGAAAGGCCGTCGTAAAGAAATGATTCGCGAGGAACTGCACGCAATGCTTTGCAAAGGCTTCGGAGTAAAGCGTATCCATTCAGAGTACGGTATGACGGAATTGCTGTCTCAAGCTTACTCAAAAGGAGAGGGGATATTTAATTTCCCGCCGTGGATGCGCATTATCACCCGCGATACAAATGACCCGTTGAGCCTTGTCGGCGTGGGCAAAACCGGAGGCGTAAATATTATCGATCTGGCTAATATTAACTCTTGCTCTTTTATTGCCACGCAGGATCTGGGCAAGATATATCCTGATGGTTCGTTTGAGATATTAGGGCGTTTCGATAATTCAGATATCCGCGGATGTAATTTGCTGGTGAGTTAACAAAAAGCCTGTCCCTGCCTCTCCGAAGGAAAGGGTAAGAACATAAATGTATAATTAAAGTCCTCTCCTTTGGAGAGGGTTTGGGTGAGGCGAAAATATTGTTATTTTTGCCGCCATCATTTCATTAATATCATGATAGACAAATTCTTAAAAGAAGAACAAGACCCAAAAGCGGTTGAAAAGGTTTATTCGCGCCTGGTTGATCTGCTTACCACCGGCGAAGAAATCATTTATATAGCGGTTCAGAAAAAGCCACTGGTAAACCTATTCCCTGATTGTATTGCCATCACCAACAAGCGTATTTTATTCTTTACGCCTGCAAACCTTGGCCTCTCTATAAAATTTGTTGATTTTGTATGGAAGGATGTGGTGGATGTACACACTAAAGAAGAAATAATTGGTGCGGTATTCAGCATTAAAACCACCGGAGGTGCCGAAATGGGTGTTGATTATCTGCCAAAGGTACAGGCCCGCAAACTATATCAATACTCACAGGAGCGCAAAGAATCTGAACGCGAACTTCGCCGCCAGCGCGAGTTGGAAGAAAAACGTGCCGAATCGGGTTCTATCCAGGTAGATCACCCTGCACAGGCGGTATTCCAGCCGTCGGCACCTGTTGTGCAACAACCACCTGCAGCCCCAACACCGGTAGCTGAAGAACCCAAAAAGGACGAACTAACCGAGAAGCTAAAACGCCTTAAAACTCTGTTCGAAAACGGTTTGATCTCTCAGGAAGAATATAACCAAAAGAAGTTGGAGTTGCTAAGTGATTTTTAGGGTTGGAGATTAGTGATTGAAGATTAGAGATTAGGAGAAGAAATTAACTAATCTCTGATTAACCGATCACTAATTAACTAAACTCAAATGAGCCTGTCATCAAAACTGAAAGGGTGAGTATTTAAAATGCTCACCTTTTTTATGTCAGGATGCCAGGGATTTAGCAGGTAATTATATTCCTGAGGAACGATAGCTGATGGTACCTTCATCATTAGGTATTTGGTTTCCTGGATGAATTGGTTGCCAATTTGTTTCAGTTCAGCAGGTGATGAAGCGTCCTGCCAGTTGGAGGGCAGGCTTGATGCATCCAGGGTAAGGATACTGTCTTCCGGTGCCTCAATCTCTGCAATGCAAAAGTCTGAAGGGGTAAACAAAGGTTGCAGGTGTACCAAAACCTCTAATACTGCCAACGATCTGCTCGAGGCCATATACACCATTGATCTTCCTTCACTATTCCAGCGGCCGCCGTACAAACGCGCGCCGGTACCGGTAAGGTCAGTAATGAAATTACATTTGCCTATACGGTATAATACCATTTAAGCAAATATACCGTGCTCAATACGGCCAAGCTCTTTAAAAACCATATCAAAACCTGCAGAGGTATCTAAGATGGTAACAGGGGCCTCGCCATTGAAAACCAGCCCAGGGGTTTTTACCCAAAGCTTAAACTTATCCATAGAGCCAAATACTTCCTCGCCGCGGGCATATAAACGTGCCAGCTCAACGGCTTTTTCAGCGTACTCGGTTTTAATGATGGCCTCATCCTCGTAGCGTTGTAAAGTACGCTCAGAGATATGAAGGATGTTAGATAACTCTTGTATAGTTAACGATACCTTTTTAGCAAGCGCCAACAAGGTTTTTTTGGGGAAACCCTGCCTTGCCAGTTTAATAATATCAAACTCTGAAGATGATTTTGCGGGCTTGGTGCTTAGCAAATCATAAAACGGGGTTGATGAACTTTGGGTGATATACAGTGCCATTGGTTCATTAACCTCGTTTTTTGTGGTATGTTTTGTTTTGTACGACATTTATCCAAAAATAAATACAAAATGTCGTATTTGCAAATTATTCAGCAATTATTAAAAAATAGTTCTTCTTGCCTTTTTGCACTACCAGAAATTTGCCGTTTATCAGCTGGTTGCCAGTGTAAACATCCTCGGGGGTATTTACCTTAACGCGGTTAACTGAAACGCCGCCGCCCTGTATCATCTTTTTAGCTTCGCCTTTTGACGGGAAAACTGTTGATTGACCGGCAAGTAATTCAGTTGCGTTAATACCTGCTTCAAATTCGCTTTTTGCAATGGTGAAATTTGGTACGCCATTAAACAGGTCTAACACCTCGCTATCATTAAGTTCATTTAAAAACTCGATGCCTGCGTTGCCGAACAGGAACTCTGATGATTTTATCGCTTTTAAAAACTCAGCTTCGCCGTGTACGCGGATGGTGATATCCTTAGCCAGCGCTTTTTGCAAAACCCGTAGGTGAGGGGCAGCATCATGTTCCGCTTCCATCGCTTCAATAGTAGCACGCTCATGCAGGGTAAATATTCTGATGTATGCTTTTGCATCAACATCGGTAGTATTTAACCAAAATTGGTAGAACTGGTATGGTGATGTACGTGCAGGATCAAGCCAAACCGCGCCACTCTCGGTTTTACCGAATTTAGTGCCATCTGCCTTTTTTATGAGCTGTGTGGTTAAGGCATATGCCTCGCCCGCATCTTTACGACGGATAAACTCGGTACCGGTAACAATATTACCCCACTGGTCGCTGCCGCCCATTTGCAGTACGCAGTTTTTATTCTTCCATAGGTAGTAAAAGTCGTAGCCCTGTACTAACTGGTAAGTAAATTCGGTGAACGACATGCCGGTATCGCCTTCAAGGCGTTTCTTAACCGAATCCTTCGCCATCATATAATTAACGGTGATGTGTTTACCTACATCCCGTATAAAATCAAGAAAAGTGAAGTTCTTAAACCAATCATAGTTGTTCACCATTTCGGCACTGTTGGCACCGCTATTAAAATCTAAAAAGCTTTTAAGCTGCTCCCTAACGCAGTTAAGGTTGTGTTGCAATACATCTTCAGACAGCAGGTTACGCTCGTCGGATTTACCTGAGGGATCACCAACCATGCCGGTAGCGCCGCCGACCAAAGCATAAGGCTTGTGGCCCGCGCGCTGAAAATGTATCAGCGTCATGATCTGGGTAAGGTGACCAACATGCAACGAATCGGCAGTAGGGTCAAAACCAATATACCCCGATGCCATACCTTTATTCAGTAATTCCTCAGTGCCGGGCATAATATCATGCAACATGCCTCTCCAGCGTAGTTCTTCAACGAAATTCATAACTATAATAAAATGAGCAAATATGCGAGGTGCAAAGCTAAAAATAATGTGCAGATATGCAGATTGCAGATAAGCAAAATGAGTAGGAGTATTTGCGCTTCCTCACAATTTTGCTTACTTTCCGTTATATAGCTGTATGAATTTTCTCTCGCATTACTATTTCGACCGTAATACTACCAACTGTTACTTCACTTTAGGGACAGTATTGCCCGATCTTTTGAAGAATGCGGACAAGAACGTTATCCTTCATCCCGAAAAACTGATACACGCAGATAAAAATGTAAATTCCATTATTGCCGGCTGGAATAAACACCTTGAAGTTGACAGGTATTTTCATAGCGATGATTTTTTTCTCAATCATTCGCATCAATTAAAGCAGGAGCTTGCCCCGGCAATAGAAGGCTCGCCTGTTAAGCCTTTCTTTTTAGGACACATTGCTATAGAGCTGATATTGGATAACCTGCTAATAACCACCGGCGAGATCAGCGTTAACGAATTTTACGACCACCTGGATAGTTGCCAGGAGGATACCATCGCCGAATTCCTGAATTTTGCAGGTATGAGTGACCCAAACAAGTTCCTGCGCTTTTATCGCGAGTTCAGGCAGAGCCGTTACCTGCATACCTATATTAATGTAGAACAGATAACGTATGCCCTTAAACGTATCTGTATGCGCGTTTGGCGTAATCCTTTCACAACGCAACAGGAAGAAGATATGACAAGCATCCTGCTAAATTACCGCCTTAGTTTAATGGACAGTTTTATGGATGTATTCAATAGCGTATCGGCTAAGTTATCGTCATAAAACGAGCGGTTTTTTAAAAAGTTGATGTGCCTAAGGGGGGCAATGTGCCGCCGTTACCCGCTTTTGTGAATAACTTTTAAATCAAAAGTGCTTAAAAACCAATATTTAACATTAATTTTTCTTTTATATACCAAAAATATATCTGTACCTTTGCAGTCCCAATTGTATTGGGAAAAAGGAGAATAAATTTTTAATGGCAAAAAAACAAGAAGCAGAAAAAGAATTAAAAGCAAAGCAGGCAGAACTGGAAACAGTTACTGGTGCTCAAAAAGAAACTGTTGAATCAGAAGCAGATTCAATCTCGATCGAAGACATCAAGTCGCAGATCAATGTTACTCCAGACCAGGATTTTGACTGGGATGCAGATGACAAAAAATTTGGTAACTACAGCGATAGCGACCGTGAGAAATACGAAGCTTTGTATGATGGTACTTTTAGCTCTATCAACAAAGGTGAGATCATCTCTGGTACAGTTGTAAGCATCAATAACAAAGATGTGGTATTAAACATTGGCTTTAAATCTGATGGTTTAGTATCAGTTTCTGAATTCCGTGACATGCCTGAGCTTAAAGTAGGCGATGTTGTTGAAGTATTTGTTGAGTCGCAGGAAGATGCTAACGGTCAGTTGGTACTTTCTCGCAAACGTGCTAAAACACAAAAATCATGGGAGCGCATTAATTCAGCTTTAGATAACGATGAGATCATCACCGGTTTTGTAAAAAGCCGTACCAAAGGTGGTTTAATTGTTGATATTATGGGCGTTGAAGCCTTCTTACCAGGTTCACAGATCGATATCAAACCTATCCGTGATTACGATGTGTACGTTGGTAAAACAATGGAATTTAAAGTTGTTAAGATAAACCACGAGTTTAAAAACGTTGTGGTATCGCACAAAGTGCTTATCGAAGACGATTTGGAAAACCAAAAAACTGAGATCGTGGCCAAACTTGAAAAAGGCCAGGTATTGGAAGGTACAGTTAAAAACATTACTGATTTCGGTGTATTCATCGACCTTGGTGGCGTTGACGGCTTACTTCACATTACAGATATATCTTGGGGCCGTATCGAGCATCCACGCGAAGTTCTTGCATTGGATCAAAAGATCAACGTGGTTGTTCTTGATTTTGATGACGAGAAAAAACGTATCGCCCTTGGTTTAAAACAACTTACTCCACACCCTTGGCAGTCTCTTGATGAGAACATCCAGGTTGGTTCAAAAGTAAAAGGTAAAATTGTTACCGTTGCAGATTACGGCGCGTTCTTAGAGATCATCCCTGGTGTTGAAGGTTTGATCCACGTATCAGAAATGTCATGGTCTCAAAACTTGCGCAACCCACAAGAGTTCTTGAAAGTTGGTGACGAAGTTGAAGCTCAGGTTTTAACTTTAGATCGCGACGAGCGCAAAATGAGCTTAGGTATCAAACAATTGACTCCTGATCCATGGCAAAATGCCGGCGAGAAATACGCTATCGGTACGCAGCATATTGCTACTGTTAAAAACATGACCAACTTTGGTGTGTTTGTTGAGCTTGAAGATGGTATCGACGGCTTGATTCACATCTCTGACCTGTCATGGTCTAAGAAAATTAACCACCCTAACGAATTTACTAAGGTTGGCGAAAAATTAGACGTAGTAGTTTTAGAGCTTGATATCGAGAACCGTAAACTGAGCTTAGGCCACAAACAGCTTGAAGAAAACCCTTGGGACACTTTCGAGACTGTATTTACAATCGACTCTATCCACGAAGGTACTGTTATCAAAGTAACTGATAAAGGTGCTATCGTAGCTTTACCTTACGGTGTTGAAGGCTTTTGCCCAACCAAACACCTGGTTAAAGAAGATGGTAAATCAATCAAAGCTGAAGAAACTGCTGAGTTCAAGATCATTGAGTTCAACAAAGAGAACAAGCGTATTGTAATTTCACACTCACGTATATGGGAAGAAGCTCGTGCTGATGCTCGTGTACAGGACTTCGAAAACCGCAAAAAAGAGGCAAAAAACTGCCAGCAATGCTGTTAAGAAAGTGAAAGAATCAGTAGAAAAATCAACTTTAGGCGATCTTAGCGTTCTTGCTCAGTTAAAAGAGCAAATGGAAGGCGCAGAGAGCAAAGCAGCTAAAAAACCTGCTGCTCCTGCCGCTAAAAAAGCCGAACCAGAAGCTGACGCAGCTGCTGAAGAAGAAACTGAAGAAGTTTAATCTTTAGAAGTTAACATACAAAGCCCTTCCGAGTAATCGGAAGGGCTTTTTTTATGATATGTTAGTGTGATATACATGCCCACAAGCGCCAGAGCAGGCAATATTGGGGGATTTAGCAAACTATCATAGAGATGTCTTTAACAGCTTTTAACATTTAAGGAATGTGTAATTAAGTATCTTCGTTTAGCCAATCACCTGCTAATGTTAAGAATAATCCTTATTGCATTCTTCAGTGCGTATTTTTCCTGCAAGACATTTGCACAAAACAAATTCCATGTTACTATCAATTTAGATCGTGGAATTAACCCCGTAAATGTTCGTTACCAATACTACGATGGGCAAAGGCTTGTATTTTTACCGGATACATTTGAAAATGAACACACCGCTATAATAACAGGGTCTTATTACTCACCAAAGGTATCTTTTAATATTACTTACACTGATTCGTTAAAGCTGGTGTATCAGAATGATTTTTTTATAGATAAAAAGCCTGCTACGATTACGTTTTTGCACAAGCCTAATGATGGAAATAGGTTCAACTACACCTATATAAATAACGCAACTCCTATTTATGATACCCTCCAAAATAAGTCGTGGGCCAGGCTCTATAAGTTTTTAACGGGTTCAGTAATGACCGCGGAGAATAAAGCATTTGATGCATTTATGCTAAACAACAGATCGTTTGCAGCGAACGATTCGCTTCGGTTGGTATTTAATAAGTTTTACAAAAGCAGAATGCGGCACGTTATGTCTTTTTTAAGGCTATATCCAAAAGATTATTTCTCATACTGGTATTTTATCAATCAAGTAGACCAATCGGACGGAGTTTTAAGGGCCGATACAGCTTTTTTAATAGAGCAACTGAATTATGTTAGAAATATATTTCCTCATGAATTTAATACATCGTTGGAAGGACAAGCACTAATTCAAAAACTAAAAACGCGCATAAGGCCTCTTATGACTCTTAATATGCCTGCACCGAGATTTACGCTCAAAACAATAAATGCACAACCGGTGGACATAGCCAAGCTAAAAGGGAAGCACATTTTGCTTGACTTTTGGGCCACATGGTGTCCGCCATGCATGGCTCAAATACCTATATTAAAGAAAGTCAAAACGTCGGTTTCTGCTGATAAATTACAAATAATAGGCGTGAGCGCAGATAATGATCCGAAAGCTTTAAACAGAGTTGTAGGGGAAAATGATATGAACTGGCTGCATATATTCGATTCAAACCGAGATATTAGTGAGTTATACCAAATTGAAGTATTCCCAAGTCTTGTACTGATAGATCGGGAAGGAAAAATAATATATAGAAGTGCAGGCCAAATTAATGATGTTGATGAACTAATTAAAAAATTGAATAGTTTAAACTGAGTAACACTGGCTAAAGTTTAGCACAAAGGCACCTGAGCTCAAAATTCAACAGGCCTTAACCTTAACGCGCGAGGTGAAGGCAACCAATCCAATATTTTTTTTACCTTTGCCCAAATCCAACCAAACGATGCAAAACCTGACGCTGCTCGACGGACAAAAATTTCAGATCACTATTCAGCGTTTATGTCGTCAGTTAATTGAAAATCATAACGATTTCTCAAACTCTGTTTTAATTGGCGTACAACCGCGCGGTATTTACCTCGCCAAACGCGTTGCCGAAGAATTACGCAAAATATTACCCGATAGTACTATTGAACAAGGCGACCTGGATATCACCTTTTACCGCGATGATTTCCGCAGGCAGGGTGCACCCTTGGTGCCCAACCAAACCCGTATAGATTTTATTATCGAAGGAAAAAAAGTGATCATGATGGACGACGTATTGTGGACAGGGCGCACTATCCGTGCCGCTATGGATGCTCTGCAAGCCTTTGGCCGACCTGAAAAGGTTGAACTGCTGGCACTGGTTGATCGCCGTTACTCGCGCCATATCCCTGTTTCGGCAGATTATGTGGGTATAGAGGTAGATTCTATAGCATCACAAAAAGTAGTTGTAAGCTGGAAAGAAACCGACGGCGAAGACAGGATTGTTTTGGTATCTGAGGTTAAAGAGGATTAAATGAAAATATGTCATTGCGAGGAGACAGCGACGCGGCAATCTCATAGCAATGCATCTACACCATGAACGCGAGGCGATTGCCACTCCGCCAGCCGGCGGATCGCAATGACATGGTTTAAAAGTTGATAAAAAACAAAATGGCAGGACTAAGCACACGTCACCTTTTAGGAATTAAGGATTTGGACCGCAACGATATTGAAAAGATATTTGAAACGGCCGATAATTTTAAAACGGTATTGAACCGCCCCATAAAAAAGGTGCCCTCATTGCGTGATGTTACTATTGCCAATATCTTCTTCGAGAATTCAACCCGTACCCGTTTATCTTTTGAGCTGGCCGAAAAAAGGCTTTCTGCCGATGTGGTGAACTTTGCTGCATCCTCATCGTCAGTAAGTAAAGGCGAGACTTTAATTGATACCGTGAATAACATCTTGGCCATGAAGGTGGATATGGTGGTAATGCGCCATCCTTATGCCGGTGCCGGTATTTTCCTTTCAAAACACGTAAACGCCCAAATTGTAAACGCCGGCGACGGCGCACACGAACACCCAACCCAGGCACTGCTTGATGCTTTTTCTATCCGCGAACGTTATGGCGATGTTGAAGGTAAAAAGGTGGTGATAGTAGGGGATATCCTGCACTCGCGTGTGGCACTTTCAAATATTCTTTGTTTGAAGCAGTTAGGCGCAGAAGTAATGGTTTGTGGTCCTACCACATTGATTCCTAAATATATTGGCTCGTTAGGTGTAAAAGTAGAGCACGATTTGAGAAAAGCCCTTAACTGGTGCGATGTAGCCAACATGCTGCGCATCCAGTTAGAGCGCCAGGACATCAAATACTTCCCATCCCTGCGCGAATACACCATGATGTTTGGCTTGAACAAACAGATATTGGACAGCCTCGATAAAGAGATCACTGTAATGCACCCGGGCCCGATAAATCGCGGTGTGGAGATCACCAGCGATGTAGCCGATAGCAAACAATCCATTATCCTTGACCAGGTGGAGAACGGTGTAGCTATCCGCATGGCGGTGCTATATTTGCTGGCTGGACAGGCGGTGTAAGACTCCCTCATGAAAAAGTTAAATCAATGGTTGATTAGCCATAACAGAAATAAAAGCAGATTACTATATGTGCTGTTTTGGGCTCTGTTTTTGTTGCTTATCGCAGTAATTCACAGCTTAATCAATTACCACAATTTAACAGGAAGCATTCTGAATAATAAGGGCTACTTGTTATTTGCTTTAATAATGTTGGCTGCCCAATCGGGTAATTTTTATGACGATACAATAACCCGCAAAAAAGAAGATGAGCAGCTTAGGAAAAAAGGCCTTACGCGCGCGGATATCGAAAATATAAAATTTATAAAAAACTGGCTTGAGAGAAAAGCTGGAGGTTTTTCTAAATATATTCTGTTCAACGGAGGCATTTTACTGGGCTCGATAATTTTTTTGGCTTTATCCTTCGCATTGTTTCCAAAAGCAGCTCCCGGTGGCCGCCAATTTCCGGAGTTTTCTGACATGATCAGCTACATGGTAAAATGTTGGGCAATTGGCTTTGCAGTCGGTGCGTTGGGATGCGCTATCAATTGGAATATAAATGAACGCAGGTTTAGGCGTTTGACAGCTGCAAATATTATCGAAGAATAAAGATTGAGTCTGTTCAGTACAATATCTTCTCCGCCACAATCTTCCCGCTGCTTAAAGCCGCCTCAACCGTGCCCATAGCTGTGCCGCTGTACAAGTATTCACCTGCAAAGTAGATTGTATCTTCAACAGGTTTGCCAAGCACTTTGCGGCTTTGTGCGGTTTCTACTTTATCATAAGCGTAAGAGCCGCGGGTAAACGGATCAGCAGTCCAATTCATAATGCGGTAGGCAATGAGCTTGCCTTTTAGCTCGTCTGTATCGATCTTAAATATATTAGCGAGGGATTGCAGTCCTTCATCTCTTATTTCTATATCGGTTTTGCCTGCTTTATCCCATGCTGCAGGTCCACCAACCCAACCGGTAAGTATTTTAGATTGGTCTGGCACCTGTGTCCACCAGGTAGGTATTTCTTCCTCGCTGAACAGATAGCCCATTTTATCGATGTTTACATGATCAACATCCAACCAAAAAGCATCCTCAAAAGCAAAAAGTAATTTGATTACGGCACCAAAACCCATTTGTTGGATAGCGGTAGTATGGCTACCGATAGATGGCTCAAAATGGATAGCGCCTGTCTCTCCGGCTTCTGCCTGTAGAACGCCTAATGGCACGGCAATAATCAACTTCTCCGCTTCGTAGACTGCCCCATCGGTCAATGTTATTACCACATGACCCGGTCGCCAGTTAATGTGTTTCACAACCGCATTCAGGAAAACTTCCCCGCCATTGTTTTTGCAGCTGTGGGAGAGATAGCTGATCATATTGCAGTAACCACCCTGCACGCGGTGCTGGGCTTCCATCTCTTCATGTTCCCATTCGTTACGCAAGGCAAAGGTGCTGGCATTGCGAGGGTCGGCAGTATCATAGCCTGATACATAAGACCACACGGAGTTACGAAGCTCCTCATATCGCTCGCCGGGAAAATGCTGCTCTATAAAATCCCAAACAGGAATATCTTCCTGCTGCTCATCAAGGCGCTGCATCAGCATATCCCAATCCTCAATTACCATGCTGTTTTCATCAAACCGCCCATCCTTGTAGCGCCACATTTCGGCGTTAGCACTGCGGTAGGAAATATCGGCTTCCTGCAACAGGGCAAGGGTAACCGGTAGATCACCGTGGACAAACTCGGCACCCAATTCGGTCTCTTTAAAAAATGATTCGTTATTTACAGTATTGATACGACCCCCGGTCCGGTTGCGCGCCTCTAAAACGGTGACTTTTTTGCCGGCTTTGCTCAGTAAATGGGCAGCCATGAGCCCGGCCACGCCAGCTCCAATAATAAGAACAGTATTTTTTTTCATAGATAGGTGATGCAAGGTAAAGCGAATAGTTGGGAGATGCAAGAAGGTAAGCCCCCTCTAAATCTCCCCCGATAGGGGAGACTTTCGAACGAGCGACAGGGAGGAGAACCGTAACGAAGAGGAGCTCATCAAAGATAAATCTTGTTATTCCCAAATAGCGGAGCCTACAGAGTAACAAGATTTCTCCTCGTACCTCGTTCGAAATGACAAATTGTGAGTTTTAAGCCCCTCGCCTTTGGAGAGGGTTGGGGAGAGGCTTCCTAAAAATAACGCTTTCTTAACCCAACCATACCCCATTTCTATTAATTTAGCGGCCAAACCATTACCACCGCAAATGAAACAGTATTTTAAGGTTGATGAGTGGAGAGTTATTGAAGAGGGTTTTAACCCGCATTTTAATAAAGTAGCCGAAAGCGTTTTCAGTTTGGGCAATGGCCGCATGGGTGGCCGCGCCAATTTTGAAGAAGCGTATAGCGGCGAAACCCTGCAGGGCAATTACGTTGCAGGCGTTTATTACCCCGATAAGACCCGCGTGGGCTGGTGGAAAAACGGCTATCCCGAATATTTTGCCAAGGTACTGAATGCCGCCAACTGGATAGGCATTGATATTTCACTCAACGGCGAACAGCTTGACCTGGCCAAGTGCAAGGTGCTGAACTTTCGCCGGGAGCTGAATATGAAGGAAGGTTACCTAAAGCGTAACTTCCGTGCGGTAACCATTACGGGCAAGGAGGTTGAGGTGGAGAGCATCCGCTTCAATAGCTTGGTTGATGACGAGACCGGGGCTATCAGTTATACCATCAAACCCGTAAACTTTGGCGGCTACATCAAACTAACCCCGTCAATAGATGGCGATGTGGTGAACAAGGATGCCAACTACGATGAGAAATTTTGGGACGAAGTATCTAAACATACCTGGAACGATGGCGGCGTACTGCAAATGCGTACCAAGAAAACCGGTTTCGAGGTTGCAACCGGCATGAAATATCATATTTCTGTTGATGGAGAGCCCGAACATATTGAAACCGAACCCGTAACCCGCGAAAAATATATCGGTGCCGAGATAAGGATGGAAATAAAGCAGGGGCAGCGTGTTACGATATGTAAATATGCAGCAAACCTGTCCTCACAAAATCACCCGGCTGATGAAATGATGGCTTTAACTCAGGACTTGTTAGACCGCGTTTGCCACAAGGGATTTGATACCATGCTGGCCGAGCAAGCCGCTGCCTGGGCCGAGAAATGGAAACAGAACGATATAATTATCGAAGGCGATGCTGCCGCACAGCAGGGCATCCGTTTTAATATATTCCAGCTTAACCAAACCTACACCGGCGAGGATGATCGCCTAAACATTGGCCCCAAAGGTTTTACCGGCGAAAAATATGGTGGCTCTACGTACTGGGATACCGAGGCCTACTGCGTGCCTTTTTACCTGGCCACTGCCGAGCAGAAAGTGTCTCGCAATTTATTGCTATACCGCTACAAGCAACTGGGTAAGGCTATTGAAAACGCCAAACTGTTAGGTTTTAAAGATGGCGCGGCACTATACCCCATGGTTACCATGGATGGTACTGAATGCCATAACGAGTGGGAGATCACTTTTGAGGAGATCCATCGTAATGGTGCCATCGCCTATGCCATTTTCAACTACGTACGTTATACAGGCGATGAGGTTTATCTGGCCGATTACGGGTTGGAAGTTCTGATTGCAATCTCGCGTTTCTGGTCGCAAAGGGTTAACTGGTCGGGAGAGCGGGAAAAGTATGTGATGCTGGGTGTAACCGGCCCTAACGAGTATGAGAATAACGTTAACAACAACTGGTATACCAACACCATTGCCGTTTGGTGTTTGAAATATACGCTTGAGGTTATTGAAAAGGTTAAGGCGACAGACCTGACCAAATACAGCGAGCTGAAATACCGCATCGATTTTAATGAAGATGCGGAGACTGCGCGTTTCAAGGACATTATTGGTAAAATGTATTTCCCTTATGATTCCAATCTGCAGATTTACCTGCAGCAGGATAACTACCTGGATAAAGAACAAACCCTGGTAAAAGACCTGCCCGCCACAGAGCGCCCGTTGGTGCAAAAATGGAGTTGGGACAGGATACTGCGTTCGCCTTTTATCAAGCAGGCGGATGTACTGCAGGGATTATATTTCTTCGAAGATGAATACGACACCGATACCATCCGCCGTAACTATGGTTTTTACGAACCGAGAACGGTACACGAATCGTCACTATCGCCATGCGTGCACTCTATCATAGCTGCCAAACTGGGCGATATCGAGCGTGCTTACCAATTCTATCTGCGTACATCACGATTGGATATCGACGATTACAACAACGATACCGAAGACGGCTGCCACATCACCTCCATGGCCGGCACCTGGATGAGCGTAGTGCAGGGTTTCGGCGGGATGCGGGTTAAAAATGGAATGTTGTCTTTTGATCCGCTATTGCCTGCCGAATGGAAGGCACTGTCTTTTAAAATAGGCTTTAGGGGGATATTATTCAGTGTGGAGATAAGCAAGAATAATATCTCCATAAAAACAGATGCAGAAGAGGCTATTAAGCTCAAAGTAAACGGCTCAGAATTAAGTTTGAGCAGCAGTGAACCGTTAGAGTTTGTAAGATAAATATGAAACCCCTTTATCTGAAGAATCTGAGTGAAATATTTACGAATTGTGTTAGTTGACTATGACCAAAAAACCTGTTCTGAGGATAATAATAATCTTTTTTGTGGTGATTGCCATATTGTGGGGCATGGTCTGTTTGATAGTAGGCCAAATGTTTGCCGATTTAGCCGCTGGTCCATTAGAACCTCATAAATAAACACCCATGCCAACCAACAAACTCATCATATACCAATTACTGCCACGCCTGTTTGGCAACCAGAACACTACCAACAAATTCTATGGCTCGGTAGAGGACAACGGCGTTGGCAAACTGAACGATATTAACGATAAAGCCCTCGCGGAGATCAAAGCAATGGGTTTTACTCACGTTTGGTATACTGGCGTGATAGAACATGCCACTATGAGGGATCACTCGGCAATCGGGATAAAACCAGATGATCCTGATGTGGTAAAGGGGCGTGCGGGTTCGCCGTATGCCATTAAGGATTATTACGATATCGCTACTGATCTGGCGGTTGATCCCGATTTTCGGATCTCAGAGTTTAAAGAACTGGTTGGCCGTACACACAAGGCCGGCATGAAGGTAATTATCGATTTTGTACCTAACCATGTAGCCCGTACTTATGGCTCGGATGTAAAGCCCGATGGTGTGCGAGATATAGGTGCGGATGACGATACATCAGGCGACAGCCAGAATAATGATTTTTATTATATCCCTGGTCAGGATTTTGAGGTGCCGCAGGGGTATAATCCCGGCGGGAATGAATTTACGTCGCCTTTAAAAGATGGTAAGTTTGATGAGTATCCCGCAAAAGCAACGGGTAACGATGTTTTTAGTGCCACACCATCTATTAACGATTGGTTCGAGACCATTAAACTGAATTACGGCGTTTATCAGCCGAACGGGCATAAGAACGATCTAAGTGATATTCCGCCACTGTGGAATAAAATGCACCATATCCTTAGTTACTGGGCCAATATGGGTGTAGATGGTTTCCGCTGTGATATGATTGAAATGGTGCCTGTTGAGTTTTGGGCATGGCTAACCCCGCAAATGAAACAAGCTTATCCCGGCCTCATTTTTATCGGCGAAGCGTATGATAAAAACCAGTACGGTAACTATATCCATAACGGAGGGTTTGATTACCTGTACGATAAGGTTGGTTTGTATGATGCTATCCGCCGCCTAACAAGTAATGATCATGGTGCCAGCACCTGGGAGATCAACAGTGTTTGGAACAACCATACCGAAGGCATCCACCAGCACATGCTGCGCTTTATGGAGAACCATGATGAGCAGCGTATTGCCAGTCGTTTTTTTGCTGGTAATGCCGCACTGGCTATCCCGGGCATGATCGTAAGCGCTACACTCAACACGGGCCCGGTAATGATCTACGCCGGGCAGGAAGTAGGAGAACCCGCTCTTGGTCCGGAAGGATTTAGCGGTGATGACGGCCGGACAACCATATTCGATTATTGGGGTGTGCCCGAGCTGCAGAAATGGACAAACAAAGGCGCTTTTGACGGCGCGGGTTTGTCATCCACCCAAAAACGACTGCGCGAATTTTATAATAAGCTATTGAACGTTACTGCTACAAGCGATGCGCTAAGCAACGGGGAGTTTTACGAGTTAATGATTGCTAATGAAGGGCAGCCCGGGTTTGATACTAAACTTTATATCTACGCGCGCCACACGGCTGATGAAAAAGTGCTGGTGATTGTTAACTTCAATCGCGAGGCACGCAGTCTTACTGTGCAAATTCCGTCCGATTTGCTCCACAAATGGGGGATGGATGGCAGCATTGCCTTTACTGATCTGCTTACTGAAAGTGTCTATTATACACATAATATTAGCGAAGGTATTGCGGTTACTGTAAGCGGTATGAATGGTTTGTTAATAAAATCGTAATTCTTTGCACAAAGCGGGCATTTTGGCGTAGTTATGGCACGTACTTTCAATAATTAAACAGATATTAGCTGTTACCAATAATTAAGCTGATGTGATTATCATGCTCTGCAAGGAGAAGTTTAAGCAGGGCGTATTGATTTTTTTTTGAAAGAGTATGGCAGAAAATATACCTGACCCAAATCCTGAATTGATAACGGCTAAGTTACTACAGGTAGAAGAAATTGCAGTTGATGAGGAAGAGTTTCACCACCTCAACAACCCGGCAGAAAGTATAAAACCCATTGTAAAAAAATATCTTGGCACACCCAACCATGCCGAGAAAGTGGGTAACAGAATATTTTTTAGTGATGGCGATGCCAAGGTAGAGATCGTGGTGGTTACCAACGAGATCATTCGTGTGCGTTTAGCGCCTCACAGCGTTTTCTTGGAAGAGTTTTCATACGCAGTAGAAAAGCTGCCGCAAAAAGCGGTTGATTTTAAGTTGGTAGAGAACGAACTGGAATATCGCGTATCAACTCCAGAAATAAATTGCCACATCCGTAAGGCAGATTTCTTTATATCTTTTTCTGATAAGAACGACCATGTTACCGATGCTGATGCAGTGCCGATGCACTGGGAAGAGAATACCCAGTTTGGCGGTTATTACGTGTTCTGTACCAAAACCACTCAGGAGCAGGAAAGCTTTTTTGGTTTGGGCGATAAGGCTACAGAATTTAATCTTCGCGGCAAGCGCTTAAAAAACTGGAATACCGATGCTTATTCTTTCGGTTTTAACCAGGATCCGCTTTACCGCGCCATCCCGTTCTATATCAGCCTAAATGATGGTATTGCCCATGGTATTTTCTTTGATAATACCTTTAAGGCGCATTTTGATTTCGGATCTGAAGATCGCACCAAAACCAGTTTTTGGGCTGATGGCGGCGAGATGCAATATTACTATATCCACGGCCCGCACATGATGGATGTGGTGAAAAATTATCACCTGCTTACCGGCACACACCCTATGCCTCCGCTGTGGGCGTTGGGCTATCATCAATGCCGTTGGAGCTATTATCCCGAAAATAAGGTACGTGTAATTGCAAACGGTTTCCGCAAAAACCGTATCCCTTGTGATGGTATCTACCTGGATATCGATTACATGGATGGCTACCGTTGCTTTACCTGGAGCCCTAAATATTTCCCTAATCCTAAAAAAATGATCGCCGACCTTGCAGAAAGCGGCTTTAAAACGGTTGTGATCATTGACCCGGGCATCCGTGTAGATGATAATTACTGGGTATTTAAAGAGGGTAAGGAGAAAAAGTATTTCTGTCGCCGTTGCGATGATTACTTTATGGAAGGCCACGTTTGGCCGGGCCGTTGTCAGTTTCCTGATTTTACAAACCCCGAGGTACGTGCCTGGTGGGGCGACCTTTTTGAAGGTTTAGTAGAAACAGGTGTTGCCGGTGTTTGGAACGATATGAACGAGCCTGCCGTATTCGGTTCAGGTACTTTCCCAGATGATGTTCGTCACCAGTATGATGGATACCGTGGCTCGCACCGTAAGGCGCATAACGTTTACGGTATGCAAATGGTACGCGCTACGTACGAAGGATTGCGCAAGCAGATGAAAAACAAGCGTCCGTTCACCATCACCCGTGCGGGTTATTCCGGCGTGCAGCGTTACTCATCAGTTTGGACGGGCGATAACGTGGCATCATGGGAACATTTAAAATTGGGTAACATCCAGTTGCAGCGCTTGTCAGTATCGGGTATCTCGTTCTGCGGTACCGACATAGGCGGCTTTAGCGGCGAACCTGATGGCGAACTGTTTACACGCTGGATCCAAATGGGGACTTTCTCTCCGTTTATGCGTGCGCACTCTGCCGGTGATACTAAGGAGCGCGAACCATGGAGCTTTGGCGAACCGTTCACATCAATCAACCGTAAATTTATCGAGCTTCGTTACCGCTTAATACCATATTTGTACTCAGCTTTCTGGGAGCATCACCGTTACGGTTTCCCAATTTTGAGGCCGGTACTGATGCATGAGCAGGAAGTAGTATCAAACCACTTCCGCCAGGATGAGTTTACTTATGGCGATAAGATCCTGATATGCCCTGTATTAGAGCCTGGTCAAAAAAGCCGCAATGTATACTTGCCAAAAGGCACCTGGTACGATTTCTGGACTATGGAAACCGTTGAAGGCGGTAAAGAAGTTAACGTACCTACCCCGTTAGATGTGATGCCTATCTTTGTAAAAGCAGGATCAGTTATCCCCGAATATCCTGTGATGCAATATACCGGTGAGAAGGAAATCGAGGAAGTTAAGCTGAATATCTACTACAGCAATTACGAGGTTAATTCCTTCTTGTTTGAGGACTACGGCGAAACTTTTGCTTACGAGCAGGATATTTACTTGGAGAAAAAATTTGTAATAAACGGCGATGCTAAAAAGCTAACCATCAAACAAAGCATGGAAGGTTTGTATACGCCACGCTACGAAGGTTATCACTTTAAGATAAACGGTTTGCCTTTTGTACCATCAAAAATTGTGGCCGATGGTAAAGAGATAGGCAGCATCAGCGCCAACGCCGATAAAACCTATGAATTTAAGTTTACCAAGAACTTTAAGTTTATAGAGATATTTGGGTAGAAAGCCCCAATTAAATTCAAGCCCCTTTCGTTCGATAGGGGCTTTTTACTTAACAACCATGTCATTGCAAAATAAATCCAATTGTCATTTCGAACGAGCGACAGCGAGGAGAAATCTTCTGCAAGCGACACTTACGGTGTAGAAGATTTCTCCTCGTACCTCGTTCGAAATGACATGTTCTACTAATTTGTTATGCTGAGGGACGAAGCATCTGTCCGCGTTCATTGCCTGCGTTAGATTCTTCGCTGTTACTCAGAATGACAACACGGAAAGCTTTTAAGCCTCCTCTAAATCTGCCCCGAAGAGGAAGCTTCTTAAAAGCCCCGCTCCCTCGGAGAGAGGTTGGGGAGAGGCTTTCTCAGCCCTTTTTCTTTTAAAATAAACATCTCCACACAAAGTCTGTTCTATAGTGATATATTTAGTTACATTTACTGTAACCGATTTCAACCCCGGGGCATCTGGCCCGCATTCACTATGGCAAAACAAACCACAAAAGCAACCGACAAACCCACCGAGAGCAAGTCCGTTAAAACCGTTAAAAAGGCAGCTCCGAAAGCTGTTGAAACAACATCTTCTCCGGCAGAAGATGTGAAGGTTAAAAAACCTGCGGCTAAGCGCACAACAAAAGCTAAGACTGCAGAAACAGCGCCCGTTGCCGAGAAAGCGCCAGCAAAGGCCAAATCAAAAAAGCTTGAAGTGGTACAAAATTCCACAGGATTAAAATCTGTTGAGCCATACAGCCGCTTTACTGATTTTGATATCGACCTGTTTAAGGCCGGTAAGCATTACAAGCTTTACGAAAAATTAGGTTCGCACGTAGTTGAGTTTCATGGTGTGGTGGGTACGTACTTTGCCGTTTGGGCACCAAATGCACAATATGTATCGGTAATAGGCAATTTTAACGGGTGGAACAGTGGTTCGCACTCACTAAATTACCGTTGGGATGCATCTGGTATCTGGGAAGGCTTTATCCCGAATGTAGGAGTGGGTGAAACCTATAAGTACTTTATCAAATCATCAAGCGGCGAAACACTGGAGAAAAGCGATCCGTTCGCCCTGCGCTGGGAAATTCCACCGCATACGGCATCAATCGTGGCTGATACCTTTTATGAGTGGAAGGATCAGGACTGGATGGACAACCGTTACAAGCATAATGCTTTGGATAAGCCATATTCGGTTTACGAAATGCATTTGGGTTCATGGGCGCGCAGTTCGGAGAGCTCTGATGAGTTTTTGAATTATCGCCAGGTTGCGGATAAACTGGTGCCTTATATCACCGAAATGGGCTTTACCCACGTAGAGTTTATGCCATTGATGGAGCATCCGTACTATCCAAGTTGGGGTTACCAGATCACTGGGTTTTTTGCTGCATCATCGCGATACGGTACGCCTCAGGATCTGATGTACTTGGTTGAGGAACTACACAAAGCAGGTATCGGTGTGATATTTGACTGGGTGCCTTCGCATTTCCCGGGCGATGCACATGGCCTTTACCGCTTTGATGGTACACACCTTTATGAGCATGAAGATGTGCGCAAAGGCTTCCATCCCGATTGGAAATCATATATATTCAACTACGGCCGTAACGAGGTCAAAGCGTTTTTGATCAGCAACGCATTATTCTGGTTGGATAGGTACCATATAGACGGGCTGCGTGTAGATGCCGTGGCATCCATGCTGTATCTCGATTACTCGCGTAACCATGGCGAGTGGGAGCCAAACGTATTCGGCGGTAACGAAAACCTCGAAGCGATCGACTTCCTGAAAGAATTTAACTCAACCGTTTATAGCAACTTCCCTGATGTACAAACCATTGCTGAAGAATCTACTTCGTTTACGGGGGTAAGTCGACCGGTGTTTAGCGGTGGGCTTGGCTTTGGTATGAAATGGATGATGGGATGGATGCATGATACGCTTAAATATTTTGCCCGTGATCCTATATATCGTAAATACCATCAGGATCAGCTAACCTTTAGTATGGTGTATGCCTTTACGGAGAACTTTATGCTGCCATTCTCGCATGATGAGGTGGTGTACGGCAAAGGCTCTATGATAGGTAAAATGCCGGGCGATGACTGGCAGCGCTTTGCCAACCTGCGCGTATTATACAGCTTTATGTTTACGCACCCAGGCACTAAGCTGCTCTTTATGGGGGGCGAATTTGCCCAAAGCGGCGAATGGAACTTCCAGCATTCTTTAGACTGGCATTTGCTGGAACATGATAGTCATTTCGGGATCAAAGAAACGGTTAAGGCGCTTAATCAGCTTTATAAAACTGAGCCTGCACTATACGAAAAAGCTTTTGAATGGGAAGGTTTTGAGTGGATAGATGGCGGCAACTACGAGCAGTCTATCCTCATCTTTGCCCGCAAAGGTGTTGACCCGGCTAATGACCTGGTTGTGGTGTTGAACATGACCCCGGCCGCTCATCATAACTACCGTGTTGGTGTACCTGCTGCCGGAACGTGGCACGAGGTATTTAACTCTGATAAAAAAGAATATTGGGGTGGCGGCGTAGGTAACTTTGAGCCGCTCACAACCGAGAAAGAAGAATGGAGCGGTCGTCCGGATTCTATTACGATTACCATACCACCACTTGCCGCCGTGATATTTAAACGCGGGGATGCTGCACCTGCCAAAACCAAAGGAGGGAAGCGATGAGCGATGGTCGCGGTAAGTTCTTTTACCTGTATCTGGTAGGCGGAACGGTTGCGCTTGCTTTGCTGGTGTATAGCATTATTGCCACCTTCCCTGAGGTGAGCTACGGTGGGGCGCTATTCTATATTGTCCCCACGCTTTTGCTGTATTACATGGCTTATAAAACTTATCATGTGCGTAAAGACGGCGAATTGATGTAGTCTGCAAATGTAACAGCGCAATTAAAATGATAAAGCTACTTTTACTGTATGACCACGTTATTAGCGCCTGAAAAAAATTCTATTGTCGGTTATCCTCTGGTTACTTTAGAAGGAGAGCCGGCATCCATTGTGGTTTACGAAGCAAACGGTGTTGATATCGTTATTGATTCGGCGTTTCTGAAACCACACCGCAAGGATTATTATTTCTTTGCCTTTGTAGAACAAGGGGCCAGCCGGCATTGGATAGATTTTTTGCCTTATAACGTAAAGCCAAAGCACATGTATTTTACGGTGCCGCAGCAGGTGCATCTAAAGGAAGAAAGTACACCCATTAAAGGATATGTAGCCAGCTTTACCGAAGAATTTTTAATGCTGGAAGAGAACCGTATGCTGCGCAACCTGCCCATTATCCGCAACCCATCTGGCACGCACGAACTGGTGTTAACGGATGATGATTACCAATACCTTGAAGATGTAATGGGCAAAATGGCTGCTGAGTACAAAGCCGGCGGCGACTGGCAAAACCACATGCTTACGTCATGGCTTCGGGTGATGCTTATTTATCTCAGCAGGTTGTATAACGAACAATTTGGCGACCATAAAGTAACGCAGAATTACTGCCTGTGCCTTTTCAAAAAATTTCAGGAGCTGATAGGCGAACACTATGCCACCACGCATGATGTAGCTACCTATGCCGAGTTGTTGAATATTACGCCCGGCCATCTTAACGATAGCGTTAAGCAGCACAGCGGTAAAACGGCAATCAGCCATATCCATGATAGGCTGATTGTTGAAGCCAAACGCAGTTTGCTGCATACTGATCTGTCCGTTAAACAAATTGCCGATGAGTTGGGTTTTGAGGATGCCGCCTACTTCAATCGCTTTTTTAAGCGCCTTACTGATATTACACCGATGGCTTTT
>JAESTD010000075.1 GCA_016763755.1 Mucilaginibacter sp. | reverse complement strand
TTTGTGTATTTTTGACAAACACAAAGGCACCTTCGATAATTACGTTCATGATGAAGTCGATGTCAACAGCATCAATGGCAATTCCATCTATACCATATGCAAAGACAAGAATGGGAACATGTGGCTGGGCGCCTTCGGCGGGGGCGTAAATCTATACCGCCGTTCAACGGCGAACTTTCCGTTATACCGGCACAACGGGTCGCCCGGAAGTCTTTCCAATAATTTTGTCCTGGATCTCTTCCAGCACAGCAGGCAGCGGATATGGATCGGGACAGATGGCGGCGGACTGAACCTTTTCGACCCTGTGACAGGCATTTTTAAAAGTTTCAAAAAAAAACCGCATGATCCGAGCAGTATCACAGGGAACTTCGTGCTGATCATCAGTGAAGACCATGCGGGCAGACTCTGGCTGGGCACCTGGGGGGACGGCCTGAGCATCTTTGATCCGCAAACGGGGCGATTTCAAACATTCAAAAGGAATGACCAGAACCCTGATGGCATTGGCGGGAATAATATCTATAATCTGGTGCACACAAGGGATGGTAAAACCTGGCTGAGCACCTTCAATGACGGAGTGGATAGTTTCGATCCGCTTACCGGTAAATTCAAGCACTACCGGTATGACCGCGGAAATCCTAAGGGGATCAGCAGTGACCGGGTATATTCCATCCTGGAGGACAGCAAAAATAATCTTTGGCTGGGAACCTCCGACGCGGGACTGGAATTGCTTGACCGGAGCAGTGGCGTCTTTACCCATTTTAAACATGGTGACCGGAACAGCATTAGTAATAACGGTATTACGGAACTGTTCGAAGACAGCAAAAAAAGACTTTGGATCGGCACCCTGTCCGGATTAAACCTCATGGATCCTAGCGGTCGGACGTTTAAGGTCTATGGAAAGAAAGACGGATTGCCCAGCGACATCATCTACGCGATACGGGAGGACCGCAGCGGAAAACTCTGGATCAGCACCAACGGCGGGATCAGTTGCTTTGATACGGAGAAGAACCATTTCAGGAATTTTTCTACCGAAGACGGTTTGCAGGGCGACGAGTACAAACCCCACGCTGCGTTGCAGGCAAAGGACGGCAAACTCTATTTTGGCGGGATCAATGGTTTCAACGCTTTCGATCCGCAGAAGATCGAAGCATCGCGGCAGGTCGCGCCGCTGGTGATCACCGCTTTCTCTTTGTTCAATAAACCGGCTCCCCTCGCCCGGGATATTTCGGAGACAAAATCACTGAAGCTGAACCACAAACAGACGGTCCTTTCGTTCGAATTTGCGGCGCTTGATTTTGCCTCCGCCGATAAAAAACAATATGCTTACTTGTTGGAGGGATTTGATCCCGAATGGAATTACGTAGGCAGTAAAAACACGGCATCCTACACCAACCTTTCTCCCGGAACCTATCATTTTAAACTCAAATATCAAGATCCGGCGGGCGAATGGTCGCCGGTCACAACGGCCCTTACGATCACGATCGTGCCTCCTTTCTGGATGACCTGGTGGTTCAGGGGCTTGCTGGTTTTGGTTTTGATCAACATCGTATTTGCTGTTTTTCGCTTTCGCATCAATTCGGTGAACAAGCAAAAATATCTCCTGGAAATGCAGGTAAGGGAAAGGACCGAGCGCCTGGCAGCCCTCACCGTGCAGGAACGCACTTCCCGCGAAGAGGCCGAGCAGGCCAACAAGGCTAAAAGCATCTTCCTGGCAACCATGAGCCATGAGATCCGGACGCCGATGAACGGGGTGATCGGCATGGCAACTTTGCTGGCCAACACCAAGCTCACTGGAGAACAATCGGACTATTTGGAAACCATCCGCAATTGCGGCGATTCGCTGCTCAACGTGATCAATGATATCCTTGATTTTACCAAGATCGAGACGGGGCACATGGAACTGGAATCGAAAGATTTTGATCTGCGGGACTGTGTGGAGGGGGTATTGGATATCTTCGCCCCAAAAGCAGCGAAACTGAAACTCGACCTCGTCTACCAGATCGCATCGAACGTGCCGGCACGGATCATCGGCGATCCCTTACGATTGGGACAGGTGCTGATCAACCTGGTGGGAAATGCGATAAAGTTCACGACAAAGGGCGAAATATTCATCGATGTCCAAGCTGCTATGGCAAATGAGGACCGGTTACTACTTCGTTTTGCGGTCAGGGATACCGGTATCGGAATCCCCAAAGATAAGCTCGGGCAGCTGTTCAAACCCTTTTCGCAGGTCGATTCTTCAACAACCCGGAAATACGGCGGGACAGGTCTCGGCCTCGCGATCAGCAACAAACTGATCAGTTTGATGGGCGGTCAGATCAGCGCTGAAAGCACGTTTGGCGCCGGGACCACCTTCACGTTCGATATCAGCGTGCTGGCGGGCCAGAAAACGGAACGTACCTATATCAACATGAATACGGATGGCTTACGTTCCAGGCCGATCCTGATCGTTGACGATAACGCGACGAACAGGGAGATCCTGACCACGCAACTAAAACAATGGCAGTTCGATCCTATATCAGCCGGTTCCGGAGAAGAAGCGCTGAACATTGTCGAACAGAATGAAAAGATCGCCCTGGTGATCACGGATATGGACATGCCGGTGATGGATGGCGAGCAGCTGGCGGAAAAGATCCGTTCGAAAAGGCCCGGCCTCCCGCTGATCCTGCTGAGTTCAGTGGGCTACGAACAACTGAAAGGTCGCGAGCTGTTTGATATCATATTGTCCAAACCGGTCAAGCACGCTTTGCTGGAAAAATATATCATCGAACAGCTCAAAAAAGAAGATACGATCCCGCAGGTTGCTCCCCCGGTACCCTTATCCATATCCGCTGATATGGTGAAAACCTATCCCCTGGATATCCTGATCGCGGAAGACAACGCGGTCAATCAAATGGTGATCCTTCAGATCCTCCGGAAAATGGGCTACCTGCCGGACCTTACGGCGAATGGGCACGAAGTGCTGGATGCGGTCAGCCGTAAAAAGTATGACCTGGTCCTGATGGACATCCAGATGCCCGAAATGGACGGTCTGGAAGCGACGAGACTGATCAGGGCACATGCAACTGATCAACCCGTGATCGTCGCCATGACCGCAAATGCACTCATCGAAGACCGGGAGGCCTGTATGCTGGCGGGAATGGATGACTACCTGAGTAAACCGATGAAGCTGGCGGAGCTGGTAGCCGTTATTGAAAAATGGCATATGGGAAGAAATTAAGCGGAGATCATCTATGGTAAGACATGTCCCAAATCTCAAAGTATTTGCTTTACGCCGGCTGTTCATTGCGGGTAAGGTGAACAAGGCCGCAGCCGCCCGGGAATTCGGCATTGACCGAAGAACCATATTTCGGTATTTCCAGGAGTTCAAAGAGATCAAAAAGCACTATCCGCACAAGCTCAGCGATATGAATTTCTATATGCCACGGGGTGACCGTTCACACCGGCTGTCGGATATGTACACGGCAACTATGAAGCTTATGCCGCAGGTCATTGCTTTGGAAAAGAACCCGCGGCTGAGCGCAACATCGGCTTACCGGAACTATAAGAACTTATATTCCGACGGATATTCGTACTCCGTTTTCAAGGATGCTTTGTTCAGGTATTGTAAAGAGAACAATGTCTGCCTCATCTGCAACAAGATCATTCCCGATATTCCTGTTGAAGACAAAGCCATCTTATCCAAATGGCGAAAAGGTAATGACCATCAAAGATGGCAGATCGCGGTTGTTTTGGATGCAGCCAATACAAGAATACCTTTACTCTCAGCAGTGGATAAGGTAGAGTGTTGCTTCAGGACGGCGCTCAGATGGATCGATCTCTATAAAGAAAAAGGACTTTCCGGTTTCAACTGGACGCATACCACAAACCCCGAGATGAAGCGCAAGATGGAGGAAAAGATGGCGAACGTATTGCACCTCTTGCAGCAAAGTCCTAAAATATATGGCCTGAACAAAACATCCTGGACAACTAAGGAATTAGCGAGGGTTTACGAGGAAGTTTACAAAATGCCTATGTCTCCTCAAGCTGCGTCTGGCTATTTACGAAAACAAGGTATCACCACCCGCCGCGCTAAAGAAGTTTTGACCAGTCCTGACCCTTTATTCAGAGAGAAGTTCTCCGCGATCCAGTCTATTTTAGAAAACCTGGGTTCTGATGAGCGGTTCTTTTCTATCGACGAATACGGGCCTGCATCCGTACGTCCCAAAGGTGGCAGAGCTTTGGCTATGCCGGGCGCGAGACCGGTCTACGAACAGGTCCGCAAAGGAAAGGGCTGGTTCATCATGTATGCCGCTTTAGAACTATCCACGAATCAGATTACGCATTTCTACACAAAAAAGAAGGACACGGAAGAGATGATCAAGCTGATCGATGTGCTGGTCGAACAATACAAAAAGATGCGTAAACTGTATTTATCATGGGACGCGGTCAGCTTTCATTCCTCAAAGAAACTACTGGCCTACATTGATGAATTGAATACAGAAGTGTACCGGAGTAAAAACAATACGCCTGAGATCGGTATCGCCCCGCTTCCCGCCAGCGCACAGTTTTTGAATGTGATTGAATCCGTATTTTCAGGAATGGCTAAATCTGTGATCCATAACAGTGACTATCAATCACTGGAAGACTGTGCCGCAGCCATCGACGGGCACTTCGCCAAAAGAAATGCTTTTTTTAAAGAGAATCCCAAAAAGGCAGGAAACATCATCTGGGGGAAGGAAAAAGTTAAAGCAGTGTTCGACAAAGCCAATTTGTGCCGGGCGAGATGATCACATTAGGTCAGTTGCTGGAGCAGGCCGATTTTTACCTTCTCCATATCAGTCTGCATCTTTACTACAATCTCCTCGTAATGCCAGCAAATTTCATTTATAGCTTCGCCATACAGGTCAATCAGATCGTTCCTGGATTCAGGCAGTGCGTGTTTGATCTCGTCTGTCAGGTCGAGTATCTTCAGGAATAGCGCTTTTGATCTTAGGTTAGAAGCGATGACCTGTTCATTGTTCAGCGAAACATCAAAGTAAAGGCCGATCAGGTTATACTTCCAGTTCTCTTTGTCCAGCTGATTCATATAAGCTTTTAACTTTTTCAATTCCTGATTGAGAAAATCTAAACTCTTATCGCTTCTCGTGTTATTGTAATTCTTCCAATAGTCAATATTCTTTTTGAGTACAGCCATCTTCTCGCCCGTAACAAAATAGAAGTTCTCGGCGATCTCTACCTGCTTGTTCCGGTAGGTGCTTTTCAATTCGCTGTTGACTTTTCTTTTATCTGAGAGATAGGAGAACAGTCCTGTTAGTCCCTGTGTTAAAAGTGCCCCGATCAAACCAGAAAAGGCGCTTACCTGTAACAAAATACCTTCGTTTGCCATAGTTTATTGTCGTCAAATTTGTAAGCTAATTTACAAAAAGATTTGCAATTGCTAAAAATATTAGCATAGATTTGTGACGATAAATACAACAAATATGAGCGACTACAAGATGCAGTTATCAGCAGAGGGAACGACGATAGAGAACTTCAGCAGACCGTTTAAGATGAGGGTGAGAAAGAATGTCAAGTTAACGGAAGATTGCAGCACAGCCGTACTTGAAGCTTCTGTATACAAGGAAGATGGTACGTTTGTGCAAACCTGTAGTTACCTTTTTGAAGCTTTAGACGGTCAGGATAAACCCGTTGCGGAAGTTAGCTTAGATGAATTCAACGACGCAGTTGATTTCTTTTTTACATCACTGCTTGATACTGAACTATATGTCAAACGAATACCGCGTACATCCAGCCTGTGTAATCCGGCAATGAAAGCTTTCAAGTTTGACTGAGCTTCATCTTGTGGCCGGACAGAAGCCAGGATTAAAGTGCATAAAGTTGCCTTTTTTGTTAGATTAGCCTAAAATACTGATAGAACATCACGATAGCTCCGTAACGGCTTTGAATATATCGTTTTCCCCCATTAAGGTATACACGCGTTTCTTTTCACCCATATAAAAGCAAAATCTTGCAGGAATGATTCCTGACGTTACCAACGGTAAGTAATTGGACATTTACCGTATAATTTTACGTATAATAATATTTATTAAATGCATTGAATTATGTTTTAATAATAAATAAGTTTGGGTACAATAACCGCTTTCATGAAAAGGAAACTTACCGTTGGCATTTGTTTCGCAATGTTCAGTATGTTGCTGATCACCGGATGCAAAAAAAATAATAAAGGTGAAATACAACTAACCGCAGATACGGATGGTTTTGTATCAGCGACCGCTTCCGGCAGTTTCACTAAAGCAGAATTACAGGCATTGGCTATCGCTAAAGGATACGCTAGCTATGCACCGCTTATACAGTATGATGTTGATTTTTATAAAATTGTCTATCAAACCAAATTTAAAGGCAAATTGACCGAGGTTTCGGGGTTGTTAGCGATCCCCAAAAATACGCCCGTACCGCCTCCACTTCTGAGTGCCCAGCACGGCACCATGTTCAGAGACGCCGATGCGCCGTCAAACTTCCCCGGCGCGTTTACCGGATTTGAATTGTTCGCCTCTGCCGGATTCATGACGGTTATACCTGATAATATTGGCTTAGGTGTTTCCAAAGATATTCCACAGCCCTATTATGATCTGGGCTCATCGGGCCTCACCGTGGCTGACATGATTGTTGCAGTCAAATATTACCTGAAGCAGAAAAGTATTTCCATAAGCAACAAACTTTTTTTAGTGGGGTACTCAGAGGGGGGCTACGTAACGATGGCAGCAGAAAAAGAAATCGAGACCAATCCGGCACATCAGCTGACATTGACCGCAGCAGCGGCAGGTGCCGGTGGCTATGACATTACCGGCATGCTGGCAAAAGTTGCCAAAGCCCCATCTTATGTAGACCCTTCATTCTTCGGTTTGTTCATTCAAGGCTATAATTCTACCTATGACTTTAATCGCCCGTTAACTGACTTTTTTCAAAGTACCTACGCAAGCACCCTGCCGCAATTGTTAGACGGTAGCAAAACAAGTGATCAGGTCAACGCGGGTTTAACAACCGACCTTTCAGCTTTTTTTAATCCTGCCTTTTATCAAAACCTGCTTAATCCATCTGCGGAGACAGCTTTCAAGACCAAAGTTGCCGAAAACAGTTTTCCAAACTGGTACCCGCAAGGTAAGACCCGTTTATATCATGGAACGGCAGATCAGGATGTATTCTTTGAAACCTCCCAATCTACCTATACAAAATTCATTACTGCGGGATCAAAACAATTGGAATTTATTCCGATCCCGAATGGCACCCATGAAACAAGCGTGGCCCCCATGATGCTTAATGCACTCCCCTGGTTTATCTCTTTGAAATAAAACTCAAAAAGATTGCCAGTGATGATAACGATCGCACTGTCTAGCAGCATATGACACATCCGGTTATAAGACGCCCAGTTTTTGGATAGCAGAAAACTGTCTGCCGGCATGAACAACGCCATAGTCCCGTTTATCATCAGGTGTGATTTAATCACCTGTGCCCTTGGTGCCCATTAATGTAAAAAGTCGCCGGAAGGCACAACAATAGTCGCAGATAATACCAAGCCTTGGCATTCCGCGTTTTCATAAGCAGCATTGGTAGTCACAATACCCGAAAAATATCACGTATCCCCTTGTTCTTTCCGTACACTTTATCTTGTTCGTTACTAAAAGGGTTTCCATAACCAATGGCACTTGTTCGAGGAAAAAGGACAAACATGCTACCGACGAAAATGATACCTGATGCTTAAAGAAATTGCAATTGAAAGTTGGTTATATTGCATCGTTTTGTAGTACCTTATGCTATTCAGTTTTTCTGCCACGGCTGATTTTGATTTCCTCACGCAGTTTGCCCGGTACATTCATGTGCCTGTTGAGAAAGATATGCTGCAGATCCCTGAAACGCTGGGCAAGGGTTACATCCGCAGGCTGGCGTTCGGGAGCGATTTTAAGATCACTTTTCATCATTATATCCTAAAGGAAGACCTCACCATCAAACGCAACTGCTTTGAAGGGGGCAACGAGCTGATCACCTTATTTTTCTACAGCAACGAGCAACCATTGGAGATCGCATTTGATAAAAACCCAAACATACTTTTCTCGCAGCGGGATGATTCTGCTATACAGGTAACCTCTAATGATCTGAGCTCGACCATCCGGTTTCCCGCCGGGCACCAGATCAATTACGCCGTAGTGGGCGTTATGGTACCCAGGTTAAAGGCGTTGTTGTCGCTCGATCGGCCTGATAACATTCTTAAAACCATCACCAGCAGTGGCAGTTCGTTTTTATTTTTTGAAAACATGGCGGCGGAAACTAAACTGCTGTTAAAGAATATGGCCGAGGTTAACATGCATGATGGCCTGAGCCATTTTTATATGCAGATAAAAACCCAGGAACTGGTATACCTGCTCTTCCATAAATTGTCCTTACGCGAAAGCACTGCCCACCAAACCATTAATAGTGCCGATGTAGAACGTTTGCTTTACATCCGCAATGAAGTATTAAAAGATTTGAGCGTCCCCCCCGTATTAGCCGAGCTTACGCAGATAGCAGCCATGAGCGAAACCAAACTGAAGCTGTTATTCAAACAAACTTTCGGCAGTAGTATATATAACTATTTTCAGCAAGCCCGCATGGAAGAGGCCGCTTTTTTATTAAAGCAGGGTAGTCATTCCGTAGCAGAAGTTGGCTATGAACTGGGCTTTTCCAACCTGAGCCATTTCAGCAGGCTATTTGAGAAACACTACGGCCTTAACCCGAAAAGATACTCCTATTCTGCATAAATAAATATCTTCGAACCACACCATCTCTTGCCGGATAGGACTATTTTTATACCTAATGCCGCTATTAGCAGGCTTAAATAACACACACCTTTGCTATGTAAACAAAACACATAGCAATGAAAAAATTACGTAGTCCATTTAATAGCGGCGCACTACAATTAAAAAACCACGTCGTTATGGCGCCCATGACCCGCAGTAGGGCCACTGGCAATATCCCGAACGAGCTGATGGTAACTTATTATAAACAACGCTCAGGCGCGGGTTTGATCATTACCGAAGGCACCGCGCCAACACCTGAAGCGTTGGGTTATCCCCGTATCCCGGGTGCTTTTTCAGAAGAGCAGGTAACCGGTTGGAAAGCCGTTACGGATGCCGTGCACGAAAATGGTTCAAAAATATTCCTGCAGTTGATGCATACGGGAAGGATAGCCCATGTCGCCAATCTGCCCGAAGGCTACCAGCCGGTAGGCCTTTCTGACATCCCGGCAGCCGGACAGATCTTTACCGACAGCCAGGGCCCACAAGACCATTCTGTGCCCGTAGTTTTGGATGAACAAGGTATAGCTAATATTATTGAAGGCTTTGTAATGGCGGCTAAGAACGCCCTCCGGGCAGGTTTTGATGGCGTAGAACTGCACGGAGCTAACGGATACTTATTGGAACAATCCCTAAACCCGCATGTGAATAACCGCACAGATAGCTACGGTGGCTCGGTAGAGAACCGCAGCCGTTTCATCCTCGATATTGCCGAAAAGATCGCTTTCGCTATTGGCAGCGAAAAGATCGGCCTGCGTATATCACCATTCTCTACATTGGGCGATATGCCTGCTTATGATGAGACCGAGGTGCATCAAACCTATGTTTACCTGGCAGGCAAATTAAATGTAACAGGCATTGCCTACCTGCATATATCAGATAGTCCGGCCATCCCAGAGGAAACCCACAATGGCATCCGTGATGCTTTCTCCAGCACACTTATTTACTGTAACGGTTTGACGGCAGAAAGCGCTGAAGAAAAACTACAAAGCGGAGCTGCCGACCTGGTTGCTTTTGGGAGAAGCTTTTTGGCGAACCCGGATTTTATAGAAAGGATAGAAAAAAATGCCACCCTGAATGCCGTGGACTTTAATACGCTTTACACACCCGGTGAAGCCGGCTACACCGACTATCCTGAACTTAACCAATTATAACACACAATAAAAACATACAACCATGAAAATTACAACAGCAGGCTCCTTAGGAAACGTGAGCCAACCATTAGTAAGATTATTAATAGCTGCCGGCCACGATGTAACGGTTATCAGCAGCAATGCAGACAAACAAAGCGCCATTGAAGCATTAGGCGCAAAAGCTGCCATAGGCTCTATAAGTGATGCCGGTTTCCTGACCCGGGCATTTACCGGCGCAGACGCCGTTTACACCATGACGCCCCCGGCTATGGGCCAAAATATTGTTGAAAATATTGCCAAAGCGGGCGAAGCTTACGCTGAGGCCATAAAAACATCGGGCGTAAAACGTGTGGTGATGCTGAGCAGTATAGGCGCAGATGTAGCGGAAGGCACCGGCCCGGTGAAAGGTGTATATGAAGTTGAGCAGATCTTCAGGAAGTTACATGGAGTAAATGTAACTTTTGTACGGGCAGGCAACTTTTACTATAATTTCCTGCGCGATATCCCGATGATCAAAAAAGACCATATACTGGGCAGTAACTATCGTGGCGACGATAAATTATTATTGGCTCACCCTTATGATATTGCCGCAGCTATTGCTGATGAACTTCAGAGGGAAGGGAACGATATTGATGTGCGGTACATGATCAGTGATATCTCAACCGGTAATGAAGTTGCCGCGGTACTTGGAAAAGCTATCGGTGAGCCGCGACTACGCTGGGTAGCATTTGAAGACGAGCAATGGAGGCAGGGATTATTGGCTGCTGGCTTGCCTGCAGAACTTGCCGGTCTGCTAACCGAAATGGGCCAGGGCATGAAAGCCGGGTTACTGACGAGAGATTTTCTCTCATCAGGAGCTGCAGTTACCGGAAAAATAAAACTTGAAGATTTCGCGGAGGAATTTAGGCGTAAATTTTAAAACGGGATATACCAACGAAAAACCATTGGCAACCGATGGTTTTTCGTATTTAATCCGATTGCCTTTTTATTGATAACCCATAGCCTGCAGATCGAACAATTCTGCGTAACGGCCTGCTTTCCCCAGCAGTTCTTCGTGTGAACCTATCTCTGCGATGCTCCCTTTTTCCAGCACAATGATGCGGTCGGCCATGCGTACGGTGGAGAAGCGGTGCGATATCAACACCGCCATTTTTCCTTTGGTGAGTTCGGTGAAGCGCTCAAATACCTGCGCTTCCGCACGCGCGTCAAGTGCCGATGTGGGCTCATCAAGGATGACCAATTGTGCCTCGCGCATGTAGGCCCTGGCTATGGCTACTTTTTGCCATTCGCCGCCTGATAGCTCAACGCCGTCTGCAAATCTTTTGCCCAATACCTGCTGGTAACCGGCAGGTAGTTTTTGGGCTAATTCATCGGCCATGCTTTGGTTTGCTGATCGCTTAATGAGTTCTTCGTTCCCCTGCTGGTCAATATTACCTGCAGCTATGTTTTGGGGAAAAGTCATCTGATAGCGCAGGAAATCCTGGAAGATGACGCCGATATGCTGCCGAAGCTCATTCAAGTCGTATTCTTTAAGGTCATGACCATCCAACAAAATACGTCCTTCGGTTGGGTCATAAAGCCGGGCAAGTAATTTCACCAGTGTGCTTTTGCCTGCGCTGTTCTCTCCTACCAGCGCGAGCTTTTCTGCCGGGTGCAGGGTGAAATTTAAATTACGGTTGGCCCAGCGTTCGCTGTTGAGGTATTTAAAGCCAACGTTCTCGAAAGTGAATCCCTGCCTGATAGGGTTTGGAAAAGGACGCGGGTTGTTAGTATTGTGTATACGTGGCTGTATCCCGAAGAATTCAAAAAAGTCGCTCAGGTAAATAGCCCCTTGAGATACGTTGGTAAAACGGCTGAGGATGTTTTCAAGCAGACCGCGCAGCTGACGAAATGAACCGGCCAGGAATGTAAGCTCGCCAATACTAAGGCTGCCTTTTACCGTTTGCTGTATAATGAATAGGTAAGCACCATAATAACCGAGGCTGCCCAGCAAGGCGAAAAAAGTACCCCATAAGGAACGTTTGATCGCAATGCGCTTGCTATCGGTATAAAACTTTTGAGAGAGCACTTTGAAGCGGTCTGTGATGAAACCCGACAGGCTGAACATCTTGATCTCTTTGGCGGTCTCGTCGCTGGCGCCGATATAACGCAGGTAATCCAGTTCGCGGCGCTGCGGGGTTTGCCTTCTGCTGAGCGCATAAGTCTGATCATTGAAATAAGACTCGCCAAGAAAGGCCGGCAGGATGGCGATAACAAGCAACAGGATCAGCCAGGGATTGAAGGCGATAAGCCCGGCGGATAAAAAGGCAATAGTGATCAGGTCCTGTACCTGGCTCATGACCTGGGAGAGCAAAATGGTGCGGCCAACGGTTTGCTGCCTTGCCCTTTCCATCTTATCGTAAAACACGGCATCCTCAAACTGGTCAAGATCCAGCTTAGCCGCGTGCTCCATGATGCGTACAGACGTATGATTGGCGAAAAGGTCGCCAAGCAAGCTATCCATCAGCGTAATGGCACGGGTCAGTGCATCAGACAAAATGGCCAAACCGAACTCCAGTCCCACCAGTTCCCATAAGCTTTTTTCTGCAAACGAATCATGGCTATGGGAAAGTTGCAGCACTTTATCAATAATGAGCTTACCAATAAAGAGCAGCAAAAAAGGTATCGCAGCTTTCAGAAACCTGAGCAGGATGTTGCCCAGCATCAGGCCCGGTCCGGATTGCCAGACGAGTTTAAAGAACGCGGGCAGGTTACGAAGCGCGCGCAAGCGTTCTTTTACGGAAATACGATTGGTAGAGACATGTGGTGCTGGCTTCGGCATATTACAATTTTAACTCCTTTACCGGTATTTTGTTGGGGACACCGTAAAGATGATGCGGTTATGGCAAAGGCGGGATCCGGTCTGTATCTTATCGCAATCAGCCCGCTTTTTTGAGAGCGGCTGTTTTATCTTTGAATATGGCAGAACAAAATTTGATCCGGATGGATAATATGGGGATCGTGGTCGAATCCCTGGATAAGGCGGTCGCCTTCTTTATGGAATTGGGCATGCGACTGGAGGGACGGACTGTAATAGAAGGTCCTTGGGCCGGGCAGGTGACCGGCCTGGGCGACCAGCAGGTAGAGATCGCGATGATGATCACGCCCGACAGACATAGCCGGTTGGAACTATCGAGATTCATCAGGCCGGAAGTCATTTCGGACCACCGCGATGCGCCGGTGAATGCGCTCGGTTATCTGCGGGCAATGTTCACGGTATCCGATATTGAAGATACCGTTAAACGTTTAGCTACGCATGGCGCGGAACTCGTAGGTGAGATCGTGAACTACCAGGACACTTATAAACTCTGCTATATCCGTGGCGTGGAAGGCCTGTTGATCGGTTTAGCGGAGGAGATCGGGAAGAAAAAATGAGCCTGGCAGGTAAAAGAAATGGGTATTTTCACCACTGACCGTAGGGACGTAGCGCAAGGCTGGAGTTGGCGTAACGTTCTTCCCCGGTGATCTCCTGCCCCAGCCAGGCAGGCTTTTCAAAAGACTGGTTTTCTTGCTCCAGTTCGATCTCAGCAATGATGAGGCCTTCATTGGCGTTTTGAAAGACATCGACTTCCCAGGTAAGGCCACCTGAAGCAGGCAGGCGGTAACGGGTCTTTTCGGTACCGGCCGGTCGGAACTTGACGAGCATCTCCTCAGCATCTCCTTTGGGGATCTCGTACTCGTACTCCAGGTTAGTGATGCCCTCTCCCGTACCTTTCACGGTTATAAATCCCTTCTCGCCTGCTATGCGCACCCGCACATTACAGTCATGTTCATTCAGCAGATAACCCTGGCGGTATAGAGTGCCTTCCGGCTTTTCCAGCTCATTCCAAAGGATCTTATTCACCAGGAACCTGCGTTCTGTTTCCTGTCCCATATCAGTCTATTTGTTGTAAAGGCAGTTCAACCGGGCTGGTGGCCTTTTCATAAAAGTCAGCCGTTAACGCGTTAATGTCTTTGCGTTGCTCGAGGGTTTTCCTGGTCAGTGCCGGAAAGTGTTCTGAAGCCAACAGGTTGTCATGCCAGTCCCCTAACGCAGTTTGAACCTGCTCCAGGTAATCTTCGCTGATCTGCAACTTGAGTACATGCCTCACCAACGGCAGGTCGTAAAGTAAAACTTTCAGTCTCTTACGGCCATCGTGCAATTGCTCATCATTCTCCGCAGACTGTAGGCCGAGACCAATAGCCAGCAGTTCCCGGTCATAAAAGCGGTTAAGTTCAAAATTCTTTACCGGCTGTAGTTTTTTGATCAGTGCGCCTTTGGCTTTGTCCAGGCGTTTGACATGTTTACGTTTTTCGGACCGGAAAACTTTTGCATCTTTCTTCATTTGTTTTTCTTTGGATGCCAGGTCCTCCGGAACGGCTTCCTCCTGCGCGAGCTGCAAATACTGGTGGGCATCGCGGATGTCGCTGCTGGCCCTGAAGGTTCTTTTGATGGGCTGCAAAGTGTCATGCAAGTGCTTCACCGGTGCTGCCTGTTCTACCAAAGCAGCCAGGGCACGCAGCTTTTTGATGCCTGTACGAAAACGGTGCAGGTGTTTTTGTTCACCGCTGCTGATAAACGATATTAAGGAATGCTCGGCGGCATGATGCCGCCGGATCACCTGGGCTTTGAGTTCTTTCCGGTCCATAAGCATACAATACTTGTTTCGGGGATTTGTTTGAACCTGTGACGGTTTGAAAACCTTTGACCGCTTTTGTTGTTTTCAGACCATGACAACCACACTGGCTTACAGGATCAGCCGCGACCTCAGCAACCTAAGCTGTCAGTTACACCATTTGAGCCTATCTACAAAAACCGCGAAAGAATCAACTATCGTTAAGGTTTGCTGCAATTATTTTAAGGATGATGTTTTGACCGAACTGAACAGACGATACGGCGCAGCTTTCGTAGAAGAACAAGTCCGTTTCAGTGCGCCTGGGACCGAAGGTGGCATCGTAACTGCTTCCAACACTTTTGATGAATAAGTAAAAATCTCAGCCGATTTTTTTGCTTTGAGAATAATGCCGGCCACATCTGATCTGCTGCTTTGGGTAACTTAAACTTGACTTTCAATTATTCACTGTTCTTCCTGGATAATTGCTTATTTAGTTCTAACGCCGCACTGATCAAGGCCAGGTGGGTAAACGCTTGCGGGAAATTTCCTAAATGTTCGCCATTTTTGCTGATCTCTTCGCTAAAAAGCCCAAGATGATTGGCATATCCCATCATTTTGGCGAAACTTTCGACAGCCTCATCAAGCCTGCCGCTTTTAGCAAGCGCTTCTATGTACCAAAATGAACACATATTAAAAGTCCCCTCTTCACCCTCCAAACCGTCTACCTTATCCAGATGATTGCGGTAACGATAAATAAGCACATCTAACTTAAGCTGTTTCTCAATCGCTTCCATGGTTGAAAGCCAGCGCGGTTCCAGTGGCGAGATAAAATGCGTTAGCGGCATAAGTAATACACTGGCATCCACATTTTGGGAACCCTTAAATTGCACCCATGCTTTAGTATCTTCGTTCCAAAAGTTGTCATAGATATCTTTATATATCTCATCTCTTACGTTCAGCCAATCCGTTTCCGGGTAAGGGAATGATCGGTGTTGTGCGATTTTTATCGCCCTGTCCATAGCGACCCAGCACATCAACCGCGAATGCAAAAACTCGCGCTTCTCTGCCCTGATTTCCCAAATCCCATGATCCGGCATTTGCCATGACGCTACCACACGCTCTACCTGCTTGTAAAGTATCTTCCAAAACTCGTAAGTGATAGGTTTATGAGATTTATTGTAGATGTAGATAGTATCTATCAGTTCCCCGAAAATATCGAGCTGAAACTGTTCGACAGCTCCATTCCCCACGCGCACGGGCTTTGATCCTTTATAGCCATCGAGGTAGTTTAACTCCCTCTCCTCACCTATTTTGTTACCATCAATACCGTACAATAATTGCAAGCCATCCTTACGGCAAAGCTTGGCTATCCAATCCATAAACTTCGTTGCTTCGTCTCCAAAACCAAGCGCCAGAAAGCCATACATGGTAAAAGCAGCATCCCTTATCCAGGTAAAACGATAGTCCCAGTTGCGGTTGCCCCCCAATGTTTCGGGAATACCAAAGGTTGGTGCGGCAACTACAGAACCGAACTCTGAGGAAGTAAGTAATTTGAGTGTGATCGCGGACCGGTGGATATGCTCCGCATAAAAACCTTTATAACTTGATTGATTAAGCCACTTACGCCAAAGCGCTATGGTTTGCTGGTAACTTTGTTGTGCATAATCTTTAACATTCAGGTTTGTCTTTTTGCTCCGCTTTGGCGCTATCTCCAGAACAATGTGTACCCGTTCCGACTCTTTCAGCGTAAAATCAGCGCGCCCATCAGTTTTTGAAAGTTTTAGTTCAATATCACTGAGCAATCTCAAACGAACATCGCCATCGTTAATGGAATTAAAAACAATCTCGTTATCATTACAAACCGCCCTATGCTTTGCCGAAGCATAATCAAACCTCGGGGCACAAAACATTTTGAATTTGATATCGCCGCGTATGGCCTTTACCTGGCGGATAATTGTTGCTGGTGCCGCCCGGTCCCCGTCTGTCAGCGGCATATAATCGGTAATTTCGGCAATGCCGTCATCGGAGAAAAAGCGTGTGATCAGTATTGCTGTCCCCGGCATGTAAAGCTGTTTATGCTTTACATCGCTCATTTGCGGCTCAATGGAGAAATAGCCGCCTTTCTTACCGTCCAGTAGCGAAGCAAAGATGGTAGGCGAATCAAAACGCGGGAAACACATAAAATCAATAGAACCGGTCAAAGAGACCAGTGCAACGGTTTGCATGTTCCCTATTATGCCATAATTTTCTATCGGCTGGTAGGGGCGTTCGGTATGTATCACTTTAGCTTAACACAAATCATGCTTAGCTGTTTGATAAGCAGGGTATGGCTTCAGCAGCGGAAATCTTTTGTATATTATAATCTGTCTTTCAACACAGACCATACATTGCCCGCCACTATTTTAGCGCCCTCCGCAGTAGGGTGTATACCATCGGCCTGGTTCAGTTTCGCGATACCTGCTACTTTATCCAACAGGAATGGAACGAGATCGATCTTATTCTGATCTGCTAACTGCTTATACATATCCTTAAAATCGCCCGAATAGGTTGCGCCCATGCTTGGCGGCACTTGCATCCCCAGCAACAGGATCTTAGCTTTTGGATAGGTCGTTTTAACCGCAGTGATAATGGCTTGCAGGTTTTTAGTGGTTTGCGCTACTGCCGTTCCGCGTAAACCATCGTTAGCACCCAGTTCGAGCACAAATATATCAACCTTCTTTTTCAGTGTCCACTTGATCCTGGCCAGGCCGCCGGCAGATGTTTCACCGCTCACCCCGGCGTTGATCACCTTATAAGGGAATTTTAGGGAATCTATTTTAGTTTGGATCACATCCGGAAAGGCCTGGCTTTCGTCATCAAGCCCGTAACCAGCCGTTAGACTATCGCCAAAGAACATGATCACTTTCTTGTCATCTTTGGTATTCTCATGCGTGGATGATTCTGTCTCTTTAGTTTTACCCGTTTGTCCGTTCCCGCATGCGCAAAACAACATCACTATAGGGACAAAAAGTATCTTCTTTAAATTCATTTCAGCTATTTATATATCACGTCTTAACACCTTCAACGGCGGTTTGTTCAGCACTCCACGGCTATTGAGCAAACCTATAACTACCGTCAATAATGATACCGCAGCAAAAATACCCAACGCAACCCCTGCTGATGCGGTAAATGGTACTTCAAAATTAAAAGTTGCCAGCAAAGCTGCGGCACCATATGAAATAAGGATACCGGTCAAGGCTGATAGCGCGCCAAGGAAGAAATATTCCAGCGCATTAATGGTAAATATCTGGCGGCGGCTTGCGCCCATGGTACGCAGCAGCACACTTTCCTGCAGGCGCTGATATTTGCTGATACGCACCGAGGAAATAAGCACCACCAGCCCGGTAAGGATACTGAAGGCGGCCATAAATTTGATGATATCGGCTATCTTGCCCATGATCTCATCAAGCACGCTAAGCACCTGCCCAAGATCAATCATGGAAATATTGGGGAACGCCTTGATCACCGCCTGCTGATATTTTGCCGATGCCTGCTCAGATGGCACATGCGTTAACATGGCATAAAACTGCGGCGCATCTTCTAACACACCTGCAGGAAACACCACCAGGAAGTTGGTTTGCATTCTGTTCCAGTTTACCGAGCGAAGGCTGCTGATCTCGGCAGTTACCGGCATGCCCTGTACATTAAATTGCAAATGGTCACCTATTTTTAAATGGTTCCGCTGGGCAAACTTCTCCTCTATCGATACCGGGACATTATCCGGATCAGTAGCTTTACCTATCCATTTACCGCTAATGATCTTCTCTGATGAGGTAAGCGAATCCCTGAAGGTAGCCCGGTACTCGTTTGAAAATATTCGTGGGTTTACACCAGATGTAGTGTCCTTACGATAATACCCTACCTCTTTGCCGTTAAGCGCCGATAAGCGCATGGTTACAATGGGCACTACCTGGATAATGGGTAGATGTTCACCAGCAGTCAGTTGACCAAGCGGTGCTTTTTGTTCTTTCTGGATATCGAAAAGGATCATATTCGCCCGGCTGGCATTGGCAGCAAGCGTTACTTGTTTTACCAGCATGCCTTGTACAAATATGAGGGTACAAATAAACGCCGTACTTAAACCAATAGATACCATAAGGGTGACGGTTTGGTTATTCGGCCTGTATAAATTTGCAAAGCCTTGGCGCCAAAGGTAACTCCAGGAGTTACGTATCAGCAACTTTGAGAGCGTGATCAATGCCTCTGCTGCAAGCGTAAGCAGCAAGAATGCAAATGCAACGCCAAGGGTAAAGAACAGGCTTCCTGTAAAGCTTCCTAACTGGAAATACGTGAACAGGATCACAAACAGGCCTATGCTCAAATAAACCAGCCAACGGGCCGGGTCCTTCAGCAAATTAACGTTTTCATAAGACATGCGCAGTGTGTTCAAAGGCGATATCTTGCGAATAGACAAAAGCGGCAGCATGGCAAAAAGAACGGATATGATCACCCCAAGCAACACGCCCTGCGCAATGGCTAACCATGATATATCAGTAGATATGCTCACGGGCAACAGATCTTTAAAGATGATAGGCAAGAAATGCTGAATGATCGTACCCAGAATGGCACCTGCCAAAGAACCGATCAACCCTATGGCCACGATCTGCAACAGATAGATGATAAATGCCTGCCTCGCCTTAACGCCCATACAGCGCATAATAGCAATAGCGGGTATCTTTTCCCTGATATAAATATGGACCGAGCTGGCCACACCAACGCAGCCCAGCAGCAACGCGATGAACCCTACAAGCGAAAGAAACTGGGTAAGATCGCCAAAGGCACGGCCGGTATTGGCTTTACGGGTGTTTACCGTTTCATAATTGAGGCCGTACTTTTCCAATCGGTTATCCAACTTTGCGGCAAGTTTATCAACCGCCCCGGCATCTGCAAACTTGTAATAATAATTGGTATTGATCCTGCTGCCCATCTGTACAAGCTTGGTTTTATCCAACTCATCAAGTGGGATGTAAACTATACGGGCTATACTTGAAGATATGCCGGTTTGGCCCGGTGCCTTATTCAATACCCCGGCTATGAGAAAGGTAAGCTCGCCAACTTTTACAGAGTCATTTACTTTTAAATTATACTGCAGCATCAGCGAACGGTCTACCAGTGCTTGCCTCCCGTTTTTGCGAAAGGATTTGCCGGCAGCTTTGGGTGCGGTTTCTAAACTTCCGTAATAAGGGAAAGCACCTTTTAGCGCCCGGATCTGCGCAAGCCTTGTGCCTCCATTCTTTGGGAAATAAACCATTGATACAAAACTGCGCTCCACAGAACGTTGCTCACCAAGCGAATCCAGCAGGGGCTTTATAGCTTTATCAACCGGTTTATTGGTACTGATGCTCAGATCGGCGCCTATCAATGTGGCTGCCTGGCTATCAATATTACGGCTGATATTATCCTGAAAGGTATAGATAGCCACCAAAGCAGCAATACCGAAAACGATGGACGAGATAAACAAAACCAGCCTTGAGCGATTATGCCTGCTATCCCGCCAAGCCATCCGGACAAGCCAGCTCCAGCTCATTTTTGTCGGGGTTGGGGAATACTCAGGCATTGTGCTTAATGATGATATCCTCTGCCACACGGCCACCTTTTATCCTGATGATCCTCCCCGTTTTTGCCGCCAGTTCCAGATCATGGGTTACCAATATCAGGGTAGTTCCTGCATCGCGGTTCAGATCGAATAATAAGCGTTCTACTTTCTCGCTGGTCTCGGCATCAAGGTTACCTGTCGGCTCATCGGCAAACAGGATCTTTGGCTGATTACTGAATGCCCTTGCCAGCGATACCCTTTGCTGCTCGCCCCCTGATAGTTGCAGCGGGTAGTGGTGACCACGATCAGCGAGGCCAACTTTGTCCAGCAATTCCAGCGCACGCGGGCGGATATTCTTTTCGCCACGCAGCTCAAGCGGCACCATAACGTTTTCAAGAGCGGTAAGGGTTGGCAACAATTGAAAATTCTGAAAGATGAAGCCTACATTACGGTTCCTCACCTCGGCACGCTCATCTTCGGTAAGGTGATCAAGCGCTATTCCGTTCAGTTCTACAGAGCCTGTTGTTGAGCGGTCTAAACCTGCGCAAAGGCCAAGTAAAGTGGTCTTGCCGCTTCCGGAAGGGCCTACGATTGAATTTGTTGAACCGGGTGAAATAGAAAAATTGATATCATCGAGCACCACTAACGTGCGGCCTGCGTTTTGGTAGCTTTTTCCGAGGTGATTGATCTTTAAAATAGAATCCACTTATTGTTGTTTTTTATTTGGACGATTGACAGTCCTGATAATTACCCGGAATCGTAAAAAGTTAAGGAAAAGCCGGGTTTATGACATTGCTGTGAGTTTGTATTATCTATTCCTGCAGGCATATTATAAAAAGAGCCTGTTTAGGAGCCTTTGTTAAACACCACAACAGAATCTATTATTAATTTATTTTTTTAACTTGTAAACCAATTATCAACCTTTGCTTATGAAAGAGAATCCTGCAGACCGGCAGCATCAGACTTACATTCAGAAAGTATGGCAGACGATGGGTATCGTCGCCTTATTGGTTTCGGTGATCCTGATCGCCCGGGTAGCCTTCAATGTGCTGCTGATGATCCTCGCGGGTTCGCTGATCGCCACCTATTTTCACGGACTGGCGGATATGACCGAACGGCGCCTGAAGCTGAAACGCAAATGGGCAATGCTGATCTCGGTGCTGGGTACCTTTGTTCTATTTGCGGCCTTGTGCTGGTTCATGGGCACCAAGATCTCCCAGCAGATCGATCAGCTGAGCAAATCACTGCCGGAGACGGTCAGTAATTTTAAAGCGAAACTTGCACAAAACGATATCGGCCGGAAAATATTGGAAAGTGCGGACCAAAGCGGGGACGGTAAAATGATGACGACCGTTCAGTCGCTGTTCTCCACGAGTTTTGGCGTGCTGGGCGATCTGTATATCATTTTGTTTCTCGGTATTTTCTTTACGACCAATCCTTCTCTATATAAAGATGGTATTATTTTACTGGTGCCGCCTTCCAAGAAAAAAATGGGCCATCACATTCTCGACAGGATCAGTCTTTCGCTGAAAGGCTGGCTGAAAGGCATGATGGTTTCGATGGTTTTGGTTGCGGTCATGATCGGCACCGGTTTGAGTATTGTGGGTATTCCGGCTGCTTTGGTGCTTGGCTTACTGACAGGTATCCTGGAGATCGTGCCGACACTGGGTTCGGTCATCGCGATGATACCCGGTACGCTGCTGGGCTTTACCGTTGGCACCAATACAGCTATTGTTGTAGCCATCATCTACATCGTATCGCAAACGATCACCGCCAATATCGTTAATCCGCTGATCCAGAAAAAAATGATCAACCTGCCCCCTGCCCTGACACTGATCAGCCAGTTGATCATGGGTTCGGTTTCCGGCGCTTTGGGGATCATTATGGCCGTGCCCTTACTGGCGATCACGGTGATCCTGGTTGACGAGCTATACGTTAAAAAAATTCACCATGTTCCTGAAGACAAGGGAAAACTGGTGACGGCCAAAGGTATGATGGCCGAAGAATGAGCCGTACAATTATGCGGCGGAACCACTGCCGGGCCTTTGAATGGATATCAGGTAAACATCCCTGCGCGGAAAACGTTCCTCTTTTATGGCAAAGCAAATAAAAGGAACGGCCGTGGTGACAGGCGCTTCAGGGGGCATCGGCTACGAACTCGCTAAGGTCTGCGCGCAAAATGGCTATGACCTGGTTTTAGCTGCGCGCAGTGAAGAAAAACTGAATGCGCTCAAGAAAGATTTTGAGGCGCAATATATGATCAAAGTACAAGTGTTTACCGCTGACCTCTCGGAGATGGGGCAACCCGCAGCCTTGTATAAATTCTGCCATGTGCACCATATCCCCGTCGAGGTCCTGATCAATAATGCGGGTTACGGGGATTACCAGCCGGTGGCGAAAGCCGATGCAGATGTATTGTCCAATATGCTGGACTTGAACGTGATCGCATTGACCGAGCTGACGACATTATTTGTGAAAGACATGGTCAAACAGCGTAGCGGTAAGATCTTAAATATAGGCTCTACAGCGGCGTACCAGCCGGTACCCAGGCTGGCGGCCTATGCCGCTTCCAAAGCCTATGTGGTCAGCTTTACCGAGGCGCTCCATGCGGAACTGAAGGGTACGGGCGTAACGGCAACCGTCCTGAGTCCGGGTGTGACCGAAACGGGCTTCGTGGACCGGGCCGGTATGGCTAATGCCGGACTGGCGCAGGGCGCGCAGGCGAGCGCTGCAGCGGTCGCAAAAGCGGGATATGCAGCGATGCAAAAAGGCAGCTTCTATGTGATCCCGGGGGTAATAAATAAATTACTGGCCTTTAGTACGCGGATCACGCCTTCGCGGCGCCTGGTACTGGCCATTTCAGCTTTGGTAAGTAAGGAGAAAAAATAATGTCGAGGATATTGATCACAGGTTCCACGGATGGTTTGGGCCAATTAGCCGCCCGGCAATTGATCGAGGACGGCCATGAGGTTGTACTGCACGCGCGCAACGCCCAGCGTGCCGGTGAAGCCATGAAAAATCTGCCGGGTGCCAAAGCGGTGTTGATCGCTGATCTGGCAGATATGGATCAAACTAAAGATTTGGCACAGCAGGCGAACCAATACGTTTTCAATGCGGTGATCCATAATGCGGGTGTTTACCAGGCCAGTGCGCAACAATTATTACAGGTGAACACTCTGGCACCCTATATCCTGACGGCCTTAATGAACCGGCCAGAAAGACTGATCTATTTAAGTTCGGGCATGCACTTGTCCGGTCATGCAAAATGGACGGAACACCCCTCTTATTCAGATACTAAACTACAAGTATTGATGCTGGCCAGGATCCTCGCAAAAGAATGGCCGGAGATCTATGCCAATGCGGTAGACCCGGGCTGGGTGCCGACCAGGATGGGCGGACGGGGCGCACCGGATAATTTGCAGAAAGGTTATGAAACGCAGGTGTGGCTGGCTACGAGTGACGAACCAGAAGCCCTGGTCAGTGGTCAATACTTTCACCACCAGCGGGCAGCTCCCTATAACCACTCTGCGGATGACCGCGCAGCACAGCAAGGCTTATTGGCTGCATGTGCGCAACTAACAGACATAACCCTTTTTTAACGAGAAAATCTTGATCTTAAATCCTTGACTTACTAAATTAATTAGTATTTTCGGGGCGTTATCTTTCACCCATGGCCGATAAGACTGTAATGATCATCGATGATGATGCCGATACGCGCGAAGTTTTGAAACTGATCCTGCAAATGGAGGGTTATACCGTGCGGATAGGTAAAGACGTGACCGATCTGTACGAAATCGAAAAGAACCCGCCGGGTTTGATCTTGCTGGATAACTGGCTGGATGGCAAGACCGGTCATGACATTTGCTTCCAGCTAAAGATCACGCCGAAAACAGCGGCTATCCCTGTCGTCCTGATCTCGGCCAGTCTTAACCTGGGCAGGACCGCGGAGAGTTGCCGGGCAGATGGCTTTATCTGCAAGCCATTTGATAATGATGATTTATTACAAACGGTCGCTCGTTTTTTTTGATTTTACTAAGAATACTCATGTAGAAATGCCGACGGAACAGGCAGGTGACTCCCTGGTTCCAGCCGGCGGTGGGCCGCCATTTCCTCAATATTGTAAGTAGGCTAATCGCTTTATCAGGCCGATTTTTATTTTACACGTATCACTCGGCAAGCACTTATGCACGTCTATAAGCATTTACACGCCGCCGAACAGCAGTATTTTTTTACTTCCTTTCGTTCTTTTTCTCTAACACTTCATTACGGATATCGGTCGCCCCGACCTTGATCTGCTGAAGCGCATTGCTCAGCCTTGTGGCTGCCGCTTTGTTCTTTTCCGTAAAATGCTTCTGCGTCATTCTTCGCTGAAGCCACTAATTCCTCCAGTTTAATGAATTTTTCCATCATCTAATTGTATCGGGCATTAAATTCATGAAGCGCTTAAAAACGTTTCTAAGCAATTGAAACACGACATGTTTCTATTTCCGTGCTCAATTTTGACCAAACAAACATTTAACCGTTATGAGCAATTTAACCAACAGCGTGCGCCTGACCGGATATTTAGGCGCCGCACCAGAGATCAAAATCACAGAAAACGAGAAAAAGCTGGCCCGCATCAGCCTTGCCACGCATGCCTTTAAACGCGATGGCGACGACGGCCTGGTCAAAACCACCGACTGGCACCAGATCGTGCTATGGGGTAAACAAGCCGAACTCGCCGAAAAGTACCTTGACAAAGGCAGCGAGATCGCCATTGAAGGCCGGTTATCTTATCGCTATTATACCGCGGGCGATGGTACTAAGCGCTTTACCACCGAGGTAGTTGTCAATGACATCCATTTATTCGGTAAAAGGCAATCCGCCTGAGATGGCCGCCACCGTCTACAGCGCCGCAGTCACCGGGCTCGATGCAGAACTCGTCACCATCGAAACCCGCATCGCGCCCGGCCTCGGTTATCTGATCGTGGGTTTGCCGGATGATGCGGTCAAAGAAAGCCTGTTCCGTGTTGAAAGCGCTTTGCAGGCTTCGGACCGTAACATGCCCCGGCAGCGCATCCTGATCTCGATGGCACCGGCCAGTTTACGAAAGTCAGGCGCTGTCTATGATCTCCCCATCGCCATTAGTATCCTTTGTGAGTCCGGTCAGCTGGATGCCAGCGATGTTGATGGCTGGCTGATCGCCGCTGAACTATCCCTGAATGGTAAACTGCGCCCCATCCGTGGCGGTATAGCCATGGCTCTGGAAGCCAAAAAAAGGGGATTAAAAGGAATTATTCTGCCTTCCGAAAATGCGGAGGAAACCGCGCTGGTCGATGATCTTGAAATTCGTCCCTTCAGCGAACTCGCGGATGTGATCACTTTTTTGGCCGATCCGCAAACCCGGACCGGCTTATCTCCGCAAAGGTCCATAAACCCAACGCCTTCCTATCCTCAGGATTTTTCCGAGATCAGAGGACAATGCGCCGCCAAACGCGCCCTGGAGATCGCCGCGGCCGGGAACCACCACGTTTTGTTAAACGGGCCGCCCGGTGCAGGCAAAAGTATGCTTGCCCAACGCTTGCCCACTATTCTGCCGCCGCCAACATTAACGCAGCGTCTCGATATTGCAAGGGTATATTCCATCGCAGGATTATTAGGCCAGGAAAACGATCTGTGTCAGCGACCCTTCCGTTCCCCACACCATACCAGCAGCGACATTGCCTTGGTTGGCGGTGGCTTAAACCCCCTTCCCGGAGAGATCTCGCTGGCGCATCATGGCGTCCTGTTTTTAGATGAATTGCCCGAATTCAGGCGCCGTGTCCTGGAAGTGTTGCGGCAGCCCCTGGAAGAGCGTCGCATTACGGTATCGCGCGCAAATTATAATATCCAGTTCCCGGCCGATTTTCTACTGGTAGCCGCTATGAACCCATGTCCCTGCGGTTTCCATGGCCATCCCCTTCAAAAATGCCGCTGTACCTTGCGTAGCATTCAAAACTACACCGCGCGCATCTCCGGGCCGATACTCGACCGCATCGATCTTCAATTGACCGTTGCACCGGTCGGGTTGCGGGAGCTGGAACAAGAAACACCGGGCGAATCCAGCGCTACCATCCGTTCACGTGTTATTGCCGCCCGAGACTTGCAACACGGGCGGCAAGGGAATGTTCCCAATTCGCAACTGAATGCTGAACAGCTTCGGGACCATTGCGCCTTGGCAACCCGGGAAAAACAACTTTTTTTCGATGCACTTGAAAAGCATCAAGCTTCCGCGCGTGCTTACCACCGTATCCTGAAAGTCGCCCGGACCATTGCCGACTTGGCGCATGCTGCCAACATCGGACTTACTCATCTTTCCGAAGCTCTCAGCTTCCGCTCCGGGATCGAACTATAATGCTTTCATCAACCGGAGCATCCTCCTCCTGCTTCTTTATCCGCCAAACGTTTACAAACGTTTCTATGCATTTAAAACGCCATTTTCTCAGCATTGGCAAGGCAATTTTGTAACGACAAAAACGAATTGCCATGAACACACTTGACCCCAGCGGACGAAGACGCGATAGTGAATTTTTCGGTGACGGCGACCGCTATTATTTTATCGATGTCGTCAGGCAAACCGACACACGCCATTTTGTAGCCATCACCCGTAGTGACCGGGACCCTGACGGTAAGGGTTTTCACCGCACGAAGATCGTGCTTTGGGAAGACGACCTGCCTGTTTTCATCGAAGCTTTGACCATGGTGCTCGGCCGATTCAGCGCTGGCACCGCATTTACCGCAGCCCCATGAATTTAGTATCCATTCATCAACGCAAAGTCACCGAGCGCCCGCGGGAACGGATGCAGCTTTATGGACCGCTTTCACTCAGCGACCAGGAACTGCTCGCCATTCTGCTCGGCAGCGGCAGCAGCACGGTTCCCGTGATGGAATTAGCGCAGCAACTGCTCGGTCATGCGACAAGCCTGAGCAAACTTACGCAGCAAACCTTTGATGAACTTTGCACCATCAAGGGTATTGGCCCGGCCAAAGCAACGCTGATCCTTGCTGCTTCGGAACTGGGCAGGCGCATGCAACAGCCGCAGGCACTTCCTATCCGCATTGACAGCGAAGTAGCCGCCATCAAACATTTCAAACGTCATTTCAGTCCCCAACAGGATCCGAGCTACCTGCTCGTGCTGCTTAACCGGCAAAGGGAATTGCTTGCTACCAGCGAGCTGCAATACGACGAAACGCTACAGCCCGACTTGTCTAAGATTATCCGAATAGTGAATGATGCATGCGCGCATATAGTTTCGGCATGATCCGTCAGCAAGTCTGCGGAGAAGCACAGCAACAAGCACGCGAAAAAGAATGGTTGATTGACCTGCGCTACGCTGCAAGTATGCAAAACATCCGCTTTCATCAACTCCTCATCTTACCGCCCTGATGCCGTTGCGCCTGGAAAGCGCCACGCTCTCCGCTAAATCTGCCTTGGAGGAGGCAGATAACGCTTCCGATCGCTAACGGACGACTTCGCAGGAAC
>JAESTD010000074.1 GCA_016763755.1 Mucilaginibacter sp. | reverse complement strand
CCTAATGATAGCCTTGCTTTTTATATTGGAGGTTTACCTTATAATGTTTATTACTCAGCAAGTGGTGCTAATGCTCATTATCACGGAGCAGGATCAATAACATACGTTGGATCTCATAACATAGCTAGTTTTGGTATGCTTCCACCAACCCCATATACAGGACAAGCCTTGCTGTATTTTCATAGAGGTAATGGTAGGTGTTTAGAATCGGTTACTCAAATTTATCAAACCCCACAGAAAATCTGCTACACAAAAATAGAACAACAGTTGACGGTCAAAGGATTACATCCAACAGTTGTCATTGATAAAACGTTAGTAGTGTAATCGATGCTGGATGTCGTTAACATCGTTTGAAAGGCTATCGACCAACGCATTGCTTAATTTATCTAGCAGGTCATTACCCTGGTAATCGTTCACGTGGAAATCTGAGACATGGCCGGCGGCATTCCTGAAAATCCTGGAAGCGATTAACGTTGAACGAAACCGCACTAAAGCATCGTAGTAGGCACTGGTATCGTTGCTTCTCATCAGCGTATCTACCATGATATCTCTGTTAGCAGCTACCAACCTGATATGATAAGGCCTTAAAGTGATGGCCATATTTGGTTTCCCGTTCGTGCATGAACCCAATATTCCGATGATTAGAACCAACATTAAGGATCTCATGTCCAAGTGCTTTAGGATATGACATTTGATATTCCTGATTGTTTTATGCAGTATTGACTACGTTAATATTTTCAGCTACCTTCAATGATCTGAACCGTATCAGGAAGATCTACGCTTATATCATCACAGCCAAACAAGAATTACTTTCTCCAATGATTTAAATATGCTATGAGAAGGACCTATTTTGCTATCGGCATAGCCGCCGGAATTGCTCTGGGCATCATCGCTCAAGACGTCGCCATCGGGATCGGATGCTCGTTAGCCATTGGCGTGTTGTTTGCATCAGATGGGGAAATCAAACGGTAACCTAAGCTGCGTAAGCATATGTTTCTTGTAACGCTATGCCTTAAGGTAGCTGTGATAGGTTTTGAGTAGCGAACGCTCATTGATCAGCGCTTCACTTAGGTTTGCTTTCATCAGCCTGTTAACGGTCTTAGGGTAAATGGAACGTGATAATGACTCCAGCAACCTGAACGAGTTAACTTCTATTCCAACAATAAGGACCAGGCGCTGAAGTAAAATTACCTCGTTCGCATTTAAGTTTTGTTCAATATCTTTCCAAAGAAATTTGGGGACATCCAGACCATCCCCGCGCAAGGATTTACCCGCTAAATATTCTATCCCTAATTGGTGCATCGCTATATCCATGCGCATGATCTGATTCTGAAGCGAAACACCACCAAACACGATCAGCATTTTAAGGTCCGCATGACGGGTTACGCTTGACAGCGCAGGCAGTTGATTTAAAAGGTATTTCTTTAACACGCGGGTGTCAGTGATCACTTTGACGAACGAGTCCAAGATATCGACCTTTGTTAATAGTTGCTGTTGCTGCTGTAAAGGTTGAACAAGGTTTTCCATGATGCTTTCAGTCGTTAATGCGGTTGGTCTTACTAATAGACTGAAAGACAACTCATTGCTTATGTACTACCACAAAGCATATTCTCATTTGTTTTAAAAAAATAAGAATGATTTCTTTAGTGTATCAAAAACGAACGGCCACTGTACAGAAGTGAACAGGACACAGCGAATCGAATAGACTTAAATAATTGACTTACAGTAATTTATATATTTGGTATCTTTTTTCACCCTCAACTATCATGATCAGGAATTACCTAACCATCGCCTGGAGAAGCCTTACCAAAAACAGGGTATTCTCTTTCATCAATACCTTTGGGCTCGCTATCGGCCTGGCCTGCTGCATGCTGATCAGCGGCTACCTTTACCAGGAGCTTACTTACGATACTTATTCTTCCCATGCTGAGCAATTGTACCGTGTAAACTTGACCACCCTTGGCAATGGCAGTTCTGACACCTACCCGGTGGTCGATATTGCCGTAGGCGAAGGGATGAAAAACGCATTTCCCGAAATCGAAGCTGAGACCAGGTTAGCAACCAACCAGCCGGTGTTCGTCGAAAACGGCCCGAAGCAATTTAAGGAAAGCAACATCGTACGCGCTGACGCCAATTTTTTGCAGGTATTCTCTATTCCTTTGCTCGATGGTGATCAACAGGGATGTTTGAAAGATCCGTTGTCCATGGTCGTGACCAGAGAGATGGCCAAAAAATATTTCGGCACCACCGATGTTGTTGGTAAAAGTTTGCTGGTATCCAAACAACCGTTCAAAATAACCGGCGTTATTGACAAAGTCCCGGATAATTCGCACTTCCATGCGGATGCTTTTTTAAGCATGATCACTTTTACCGCTAAGGCCCGCCAAACCTGGAGCAATGTTAATTTTTACACCTATTTGCAGCTGCGTGAAGGTGCCGATCCAAAAAAACTGGAAAAGCAATTCCCGCAACTGGTTGCCAAATATGTGGTACCGGAGATACAAAACGATATGGGTGTCAGTCTTGCGGAAGCGCAGAAATCCGTGAATACGTTCCTGTTTACACTGCAGCCTGTAACAGCTATCCACCTGCACTCGCATACCAAATTTGAAAAAGAGGCCAATGGCGATATCAGCTACGTTTACATATTTGGTGCCTTGGCGGCTTTTATCCTGGTGCTCGCTTGTATCAATTTTACCAATCTTTCTACCGCGGCATCAGCTAAACGTTCAAAAGAAGTTGGCATACGCAAGGTATTGGGCTCACTAAAAAGCAGTCTGATCTCCCAGTTTTTGACAGAATCGGTGTTATTGACCTCGCTGGCCATGGTATTTGCGTTAGGATTGGTGTACCTGCTATTGCCCTATTTTAACGATTTATCCGGCAAACAGATCACCATCAAATTTTATTTAAGCGCCGCCGCTATCGCTATCGAAATATTTGTGGCGCTTGTTGTGGGTGTACTGGCCGGCATTTACCCGGCGTTTTTTATCTCATCTTTCAAGATACTAAACGTTTTAAAAGGGAATGGCAGCAGCGATCGCAAAGCCGGCCGCAGTATGCTAAGAAGCGGGCTCATCGTATTTCAATTTGCGATCTCTACCAGCTTCATCATTGCCACATTTGTGGTTTACCAGCAATTGCATTACATGCAGAACAAGACGCTTGGGTACGATAAAGAGCAGGTTCTCGTGTTAAATGACACCTACACTTTGCAAAACAACCTGGAGCCCTTTAAAAACAAGCTTTTACAGGATAACCGTATCGTTAACGCCACCATATCAAGCGACGTACCGGTTAAGATCTCTGATGGCACGCAAATCTATTTAAAATCGTCAGCAAGTGATAGCCAGCACAGCGAGATCCATGCCAACATCTACCACATAGACGAAACTTATCTGCCAACCCTGGACATGAAGATGGCAGCCGGTCGTAACTTTTTGCCTGCTTACCCGGCAGATTCAGCATCGGTTATTGTGAACGAAACCACTATAAAAGACCTCGGTATCACCGGTGATCCGGTTGGCAGAACCATCGTCCGCTCAGGCCAGCGTGCATTCAACATCGTTGGAGTGGTCAAAGATTTCCATTACGCATCAGCCAAGGATAAAATTGCACCATTGATGATGCTTTACGGCCACAGCAACGGCGCCATGATGGTTAAAGTTAAAACGGCTGATGTGCACGGCCTCATGACCGATATGAAACAAATATGGGTTAGCTTTAACCCGGGCAGTACGTTCAGTTATAATTTCCTGGATGATCAGTTTGCCCACCTGTATGTTGCGGAAGCCCGCACAGGCAAAATATTCACTGCCTTTGCGGTGTTGGCCGTGATCATTGCCGGTTTAGGATTATTCGGACTATCCGCTTTCACCATTCGCCGAAGGGTAAAAGAGATCGGTATCCGTAAAGTATTGGGTGCATCACCGGGCAGTATTACCGGTATGTTATCCGCGCAGTTCCTTAGGTTGGTAGCGCTGGCCATATTCATTGCGATGCCTTTAACCTGGTTCGCCATGCACAAATGGCTGCAGGAGTTTGCTTACCGCATCGATATAGAGTGGTGGGTATTTGCAGCCGCCGGCGCAATGGCCCTGGGTGTGGCTTTCATCACCGTAAGTTTCCAATCGGTAAAAGCCGCGCTGGCCAACCCGGTCAAGAGCCTGCGTTCCGAATAAAATGTCATGCAAGCTTACCTCAGGACCAGTTTCCTGACGCTCTCGTTCTGATCGGTAAAATACAAGATGCTTTCATCCATGGACAGCGGGATATCGTTCGCCTGGACAGAGGCCTTGTTGCCGACGCAATCCGTTGAAGATAAATCGCCATTGAGCCCGACAAGCTTCGTCAGCTTGTTATTGGAAATACTGACATAGGGTTGATCACGACCTAAAAACTTTGTCCTTGAATAATAGCTACTGTGCTAAACAAAATAAAATTGCTAATCAAAAAGCGCTCAGATCATTCATCCGTCACTAATACCCGACCACGCTGATCCTCGCCGGCCCAATTAACCCGGAAGGTGCCAAACCAAGTTTGTATTCAGGATGAACCACTGGTGATAGCTGCCTGTCTGCCTGCGGTAGTAAATGATCCCCATAAAGCCGGTTAATCCATGTATTGACTACTTCAACCTCGATCTTGTTTTTACCTGCTTTTAAGGCCCTCGTGATGTCTGTACGATAGGGTGGTGTCCACATGGCCCCTGCGTCAACACCATTTATCTTTACTTTCGCCATTACCCCTATCCGGGCAAATTCTAACAGGTAATTAAACCCTGATTTTTTTTTGACAAGAGAAAATTCATTTTTATACAAGGCTTTACCGGAATAGTAACGAATACTGTCGTTATCGTTTTTGGACCAGTCATCCAGTGTTTTAAATTTTACTTGATCGGGGCCACGCATCTTTTTATCGAAAGCTACCAGCCAGGGTAATTTAATATCGATAATTTCTGCCGGAACGGGGTAATTTGTTTTTTTGGATCCGTTTCCCCGGCTATTACGATCAAAGAGAATAAACGCACTTTCACCGGCTTCAAGCTGCATAGGTATAGTTGTATGGTGATCGTTTTGCTGGTAAGCATGTAACTCCCGGATCTTGCCGGTAACCGGATCACAAAGCTGCGGAACTTTACCGGTTACGCGAAACAATGCCTTAAAATTCACTGGCTTATGGTTTTGATTTGAAATAAAGTATAATGAACCACCATCTAACTTGCGATGAATAAAAAGAATGCTATCGGTTCCCTGAGCTTCAAAGTCAGGAGCGATAGCTAAAAACTTCATCACCTCTTCCATGCGCATACCCACTAATACAGCACCCTTGCCGCATGGGTGTACCTTTATCTTCTTTCCGTCGGCGTTGCCCCAAAGTTCATCAGCCATCGTTCGTACAACATGATCAGCATTAGGGTAATCGGCAAGACTGGGTGATTGCTCAGGCTTCGGTCCTAACACAACGGCGCCCATGCCTATCAACTCTTTTAATCGCGCCAATAATTCCGGCCGCATGGTTTTTTGTTTTGGCAGCACCAGTACACGATAACTCACACCCCCACGCAGTACCAATTTGCCGTTCTTAACCGTTAGCCGCTCCTTGATCACATCTCCATTGATATAATCATATGAGTAGCCTTTTGGTAAAGGAGGATCGGTAATTCCCGTCATTCTCGGGGCATCTTCACCTATAAAATATGCGGCATCAGCAACGTATGTACCTTGCTGCAACATCATATTGCATCTTTTTATATAATCGGTAAAAACATCCATTTGATCGAACCAAGTGTTTTTACGATTGAATTCGGTGCCGAATTCAGCATTCAATCCCGGGAAACTATTCCTATCCGGCTGATGGATATAAACATGCAATACGGTATTGTTGATGCCCTCGGTAAAAAAACGATCTCCCCGCATTTTAAGAGCCGCCGGGTATCTGCCAAAAGCATTGCCCGCAGACGTCCAGGATTCACCGGACACTTTGTTTTTTCCATAGATGTGCGCGGCAGATGAAGCAGCCCTGTTTTCAATATCTCCCAGGCTTCCTTCGTTCCAAAATTCACCCCCCACCTCATCAGACTGACCGCCATATTGCAGGAAATCCCCGGGAAAACCAAAATGTCCGTAATTTTCAAGCCAGGTGGTCAGGCCGTAACGATGGCAGATCTCACGCATTCCACCAACATATTTGAATGAAACATCATTCGCTATTAATCGCCTCATATCCCAAAGAAACCTGTTTGACATTTCCTCGTTGCCGACCACTTTACCCGAAAGGGTGGGAAAATAAGGGATAGGGCTGTATTTATATTCCTGAATAAATTCTGAAATAAAGTTTTCGGTCCAGTTTTGTCCGCCTGTTTCATAACTATCCTGAACAACTACTTTAAAGGTTCTTCTGTCTTCTGAAGGGATTCTTTTCAGGATCTCCCCAATGTAGGCATGAAAGTGCAACTCAATATTGGCTTTACTCATTTTATCCACTTCAAGACCGGTGGCTTCGGCTGGTGCGGGCGTATTTTTAGTTCGTGTAGGTGTGGCCACGATGCGTTCAATAACCCAATTCCCGTCGGGAACATTCCACAAAAGTGTGCCGTCGGCCCTCATGTGTTTAGAGATATCTATTACTTCATCAGGATTTATGATTTGCTTTGATGGCTGAACGGGTTGGGTTTCCCAAGTATAAGAATTCCAGGATAAATAAGGCGTCTGCCACATTTTACCCAAAGACTTCTCCAGATAGTTTTCGACCACCGGTGTTGCCGAAAGCTTTACCTCTGCGAGCATCGCTTTAGTAGTTGAATTTAATGAAATTCTGAACCTCTTAGCTGTGGTTAACGGAACAGCTACCGCTCCCGGACCAAAAGGCGAAAACCCTACATTTAATACAGGATTGGAGCGATCAACTATAAAGTGCTTAAAAGTTTTGTACTGTCCGTTTATCTCAGCTTGAATATCACTTTCCAATTTTGCACCTTCTTTAACCAGTATAAACGTGGCACTGCTTACCGCGTAGGGCTTCACGACATTAAATTCAATTAAATATCGTTTGCTCGGGATTAAACTTACCCAGGTAGCAAGATCATCATCAAATAAATTGTTCAGAGAATCGATTTTGGGTACCGAGGTCATAACAGGCTTGCTTGAGGTAATGTCTTTTTTGAAGTCTGCCGGTACAGGATAAGCAATTACCTTTACATCATTGGACTGTTCAATAGGCAATACCAGTTTTTTTTCCAGTGTTCCCGGGCCGCTAACAAATAATTCAGATGATGTGAGATAGCGCATCGCTTGTTCAGGTTTGATCCATGGGCCTCCGGACTGACTCCAGCCCGGCGCATTGAACATTCCTATTTCAATATGGAGTTTGGTTGCTGTTTTTAATGCCAGATGTAAAATGTCCCACCATTCTTCCGTGAATAGCTTAACTTTGCCGGGAGGCGTACCGGGCCACTCGATCTGGCCAATGAACGCCCGGTTGATCCCGGCTTTTTTCATCGCCTCAAGATCTGCAACTACGCCTTCCTTTGATATATTGCCGGACATCCAATACCAGTAAACGGATGTTTGCACAGCATCTGGGATGTGCTCGAATGACTTGACTATATCCGGAAGCTGTGTGTTAAAAGCTGATTTTTTGCCGGTTGGCTGTGCACTTGCAAAGTATCCGGTCAGTACAAAGCCTAAAGCAAATAGCGGAGACAAAAATTTCATATATCAGGTCGCTTAAATGGTGTGGTAATAAACAGATACAGCTATCGGTTACCTATTCGATCATAGAATAGATCTATAAATAAATGGGATCCCATTTGATCTGAAAGGAACGGCAGGCAAACCATGGCCGTTGATCAGATTAGGCATGGCCGTTTCCTTCCAGCCAAAACGTACGTTTACGGGATCTTTTACCTCAGGGCTATACACGGTTATGGTTTCTCCATTGATGATGGCTACAGCCGGCTTAAAATCATTGTCGCGGCCGGCAATAGTGAACTCATCCGGTGGCCGGCCGTCCCTGGTTTTAAGGCCTTTTGCGTTTTTAAGATAGACCACGATTTTATCTTTTATGATTTTTTGGTGATCATAAACCGGATATTGATAAGCTAAATGTTTCACTTGGTAAGCTTTCGCTAAGGCGAGATCCGCCAGACGCCGGCCTACGGTCCATTTGTAGGATGGATGAATATCTTTAAGGTCATCTACCAGATCTGTTGTAGCAATAAATCCGGTATTGGGTATCGCTGATGCCGCAACTTGCTGTTCCCAAAAAGCTGGCAGCGTTTCTACGGTGTGCGGTTTGTTAGTCCATAAAGAGTACATATGGGGCGCGATCAGCACGTAATAAAAAGGAAGTTCGGCCCCCCATTGCTTTCGCCAATATGCTATGGTCGCCTGCATTTTGTAAGCATAACGCATATCATGTTCTTCTGCCAAACAGTTGGATTCGCCCTGGTACCAAATGAAACCCTTGATGCCAAACGGTATCAAGGGCGCAATAAGGCTTCGGTACATTTTTCCTAAAACTTCGCCATCGAGCGTGCTATCCTGTTCCGTTAACTCGCCGGAGAAGACCGGCAGTTTGGCAAAAGCCTCGCGGGGCGCCCATGGTTCTATCCGGCTGCCACTCCATGCTGATGTGATCACGCCGACCGGTACATGCAGTTTTTCTTGCAGCTGCCGGGCGAAGTAAAATGCTACTGCGGAGGAACGGGCGAAATTCTTCCCATCGCATTCGTGCCAGCCGGTGGTGGTAGCATCGGGTAAGCTATATTTCGTTTCTATTTTTACTACCCGTATACCCGCGTGCCCAGTCAGCAGGGAAAGCGCCGCGCTGTCGGCCCCAATTTTTGGACCGGCAGCATTAAATTCGCCTTTATCCATCGGGTACTCCATATTAGATTGTCCTGAACACAGCCAGACTTCCCCGACAAGGATATTTTTAAGGGTTTGTTTAGCTGTCCCTGCAGTGATCGTCATGATCTTGGCAACGGTACTGGCTTCCAATGGCGACAGATTCACTCGCCAAAGGCTATCCTTCCCGGCTACCGCTTTTATAGCTTGCCCGGAGAATTCAACAACGATCTTTTCTCCCGGCGCTGCCCAGCCCCAAACCGGAACGGGCTGATTTCTTTGTAAGATCATGTTTGAACCAACAATAGCCGGCAAACGCGTTTGCGCAGCGGCAAAAGTACTATCCATCATCATCGCCAAAGCCATAATGCTGAGCGCGCAAAGCGTGTTTTTGAACTTTACACAGAATATAAATCCTGACATCATATTGAGTTATTAAATTATTGGAATGTGGTTACTGGCGACGTGTTTGATGCGCTTGTCTGATTTTTAGGGGATAAATAACATCAAAGGAATTTCCTGAATTTTTTGGTTGGTTTTTCAGCGGATGTTTCATCCGTTTGCCCGCAGATTTTAAATAAGTCTGCATGGATACGACCTTAAAATGATGATCATTCAAATACCGGAGGTATGACCGGAATAAAGCCGGCTCCGTATTGACCCAGTCATGGGCATTATCGGGTACTCCATGAATGCAAAATAAAATGACATTATCCTTCCGGGCCTGTTCAAGTGCTCCGTAAAAGACATGTGGAACATTTCCGCTGATACCAAAGCTTGGAATATAATATGGATCATCTTCTCCCGGTTGCCATGCTTTATCTCCACCTATCCTCGCAGTCAAATAGCCATGGTGTTTCAGGACCGGAACTGCTGCACTGTCAGTAAAATATGCCGGATAGGCAAAATTTGATGGCTTGGGTATGCCCAACTCCTGGCATTTGTTCTCCATATAGCTGAGTTCGGCTTCCAATTCCTGCGGTTTTAATTCGGCCACGTTACTATGGAACCGCGTATGATTGCCAATTTCGTAACCCATTTTTGACAAAGCTTTTATCTGACGCCAGTTCATATACTTGGTGGTGTCGGCAAAATCAGGCGGAAACTCGCAAACGTAAAAAGTCGCGCCGAAATGGTAAGGCTTTAGCATTTGAGGAATAACGCTGTAATGACTTTGGCTGGCATCATCAAAAGTAAGTATGACGGTTTTACCCCTGCCATCGACGTCCGGCACTTTAAAATCCTGCGCCGGCGCAAGATGGGTCATTAGGGTAGTGAATATGATCAATAGGATAGTTTTGATAGCTTTCATTATATTTTTAATTAGGATACTTGATGTTATTGTTAAATACCGTAGCGGAATGCATTCTTATTTCAGATCAAGTACGGCGCGTTTGGGCGTATTGGCTTTAAATACAGTTTTGCCATTAATCAGGATGTAATAGCCCTTATGCCTGTGATAACGCAGGCCCGTCTTATCGTAAAAAATGCTTATGCGCTTATGCTTTAAATTGAGATCATCCAGGCAGTAGTAATCCCATTTGTTAGCAGGTATAAGCGGGCTAATGATGACGTTAGCTGTTGCTGCCGGACGGACCCCGATCAGGTCATTAATGATGATATCATTAAATGTGGAATGATTGTAATCCTTTCCGCGTTCCACTGCCTGCTCATCATGCCCGGCTTTTTTCAAGACCGTCCTGGCTATCCAGTCGCCTGTAAAAGGGTTTAGATCTTCATCTATCCAGGGCTGTGATTGCCCGTTTTCTAAGGTGATACGATGTGACCGGCTGTAAATGGTCAGTAACCTTACAAAGTCGGCTTTTGAAAGATAGGATTGCTGATAATTATTCAGCAGATTGGCCATTGCCGTCAACGTTATGGACGTGGCGAAGGGCCAGCTGGGGCCGTTCCACTGACATTCATGTCCCTGGTAGGAAATTTTGAAATCCGGATCGTTGCGGGCAGCACTGGTAGGTCCGTAAGGTGCATAAAAATACCGGGGGTCCATCAGGTATTTCCAGGCGATCGAATAAGCCGCCGGTGGGATATTAAAATACCATGGCGTATAGCCATGCAATTCATACGACCTGGAAAACGCCATCCTGTTGTTAAGCGGTATCACTTTATAAAACTGAGCCTGATTGTCCCAAAGCTTTTGATTGATATTTTCCCTGACACTATCGGCTACCTTTTGGTAATAACTGGTTTTTAAAGGATCCTTTAAACTAAGCGAGATTTGCATCAGGGCTTTCGCTTCGGCATACATATAACTGTTTAGGGTTGCCCTGTATCCTTTTGTATCAGCATTTGGGTAAGAGCCGGAAATCGAGACCTCCATTCCGTCTGCGTTGTCTGTCTGCCAGAACAAGCCGGTCGAATCACGATGTCCCTTTTCCCATTGCCTAAAGTTCTGTTCCAGGTAAGGAAACAATTCATGCAACAGGGCATCGTCGGGGTGCACATTGGTATAGTTGACAAGTGCATCGGCAATCCATACGGAATACTTACGTAAGGTCAGTTTACCTGCTCCGGTTAACCAGTAGTTGGCATATTCTTTAAGATAATTGCCTTCTTTTAGCCAGCGGCCTTCCATAAAGTGGTGAGGCGCAGCGCAAGAGATCGCATTATATTTACCTGCCCAGGGCACATCGGGCAAAAACTCCGTTATAACATAGCCTTCGGGCGTATTCCGTATATGTTTACGGTAAGTCCACCACCGAAAGTAATAGGTCTTTTCCAACTGCTTGTCGGGGCAATCAAAAAACGGAATATTGGCTTTAAGAAAACTCCAGGCCTTTTTATTATTAAAATCACCCGGCTGATAATTTTCATGATCATGCTGATTGAAATTATCAATATAATGCTTGTAAAACGATTTATTAAGCACCTGGCCACAGACCAGGTTGCAAGTCGCCGTCATATATAGCATGATCACCGTGATATTTCTTGTAAAATAGCTTTTTGAGTATTGATAATATATTAGCATAGGTGTGAGGCTATAAATTGCATACGGACAGTCTGAAGACATCGCCTATAAGTTCCTCTGCATCAAATTCAATACTTGATCACAGCTTCATGCCGCAGCTATGATCAAGTATCGTGTGTTTAATAACCCGGATTTTGCGTTAGCTTAGGATTAGTTTGTATTTGCGCCAAAGGAATAGGATACAGCTCATATTTGGCATTGTAGGTGCCCTTTACGCCGCCACTTACCTGTTTGGGATCCATAGCTGCTATTTCGGCTTGCAAGGTGCCCCACCGTCTGATGTCAAATACCGTCGTAAACTCGCCCGTTAATTCCAGGCGGCGCTCCAGCCTTCGCGGTCGCGCATAGCTGTCAGTCCCACGTAAGGCGTTGCACCGGCGCGGGCCCTGACCCGGTTGATCAGCGGTAAGGCGCTTGCCGGGTCGCCGTTCTCGATCATTGCCTCGGCTAAGCATAATAAAACATCAGAGAATCTCAGCATCACCACATCCTGCGAGAAACTGAACGGGTTACCCGTTGCGCGTGGGCTTCTGTCAAACTTAGCATAGGATATACCCTGGTTTACCGTAGCATTGCCGAAAACCGTGTGGGTAACCGTATCGATATATTTCATGCGGCCAGCATTATAAATAATACTATCGCCAACAAGCGCGCCATCACCACTACTAACCGATTTGTAGCGGGTGACCACGGTTTGATCCCGCCGGGTATCTTTGTTTTCAAACAACTGATAAAACTGATAGGTAAGCCCATAAAAGGTTTGCTCATCCGGACTTACAAAATTACGCGGCAGGGAAAAGAACGGTGTGATCGCACCGCCGCTGGTGGTGGTATAGTTCCAGCTGAATGATAACAGGATTTCCGGGTTCCTTTCGTTAGAGAACGAGAACACGTCCTTAAAATTCGGCAATAGCGAAAAATTGTATTTGCTCTCGTTAGCCGGACCAACGACTTGATTAAGTATCTCTATCGCCTTTTGATAGTTGGCCGTAAGGTTAAGCGGTTTACCTGCCATGTTGAGATAAACCTTGCCCAACATCGCTTTAGCTGCACCCGCGCTTACCCTGCCTACATCACTACCTTCCCGCTTATCAGGCAGGTTCGGAATAGCGGCCAGTAAGTCGGCCACAATAAAATCATAGGTTTGCTGAATGGTAGCCCGCTGCCCGAAAAGCAGATCGCTTTGACCTAAGGAGGTGATCTGCTTATCAACCAAAGGAACACCTCCGAAGTGCCTTACCAGATCAAAATAGGTAAATCCCCTTAAAAAACGGGCCTCCGCAATGTATTGGCTAGCTAAAGCGGCATCAGTAACCGCTTTTGAGGCATTGTCAATAACGGTATTGGCCCTGGCAATGATGTTATAATCCTGAGACCAGATGGAATTACATTCTCCGGCAACCTGTGATGAGGATGTGCCGATGAATTTATTTTGATCGCCCCAGAAGGCCTCGCCGAATATGCCTTGCGCGGCATACTGGTGCCCTGTTTCTGATAACCCGAAACGGTACCATGCCGTAAAGGCATCAGACGTAAAGCCCTGATAAATACCGAGGGTAGCTTTTTTCAAACCGTCCTCGTTGGTAAATACAGCATCTGCCGATAATGATGAATAGGGGTCTTCCTGTAAATTTTTTTTACAAGACGGAAGTATAATGGTAAGGCTAATAACGGTTACCATTAATGCCTTTATATGTTTAATTTTCATGATGATATGTGCTTTAAAAGGTTGCTGAAAGGCCGATAGTATAGGTTTTGTAAGAAGGGTACGAGCCATAATCGATGCCTTGCTGTAATATTGACTGTCCAAAAGAGCTCACTTCAGGATCGGCGCCGGTATATTTTGTAATCGTGAACAAATTTGTTCCGGTCACAAAAATCCGCGCGCTTTTGATAAATTTCCCCAAGTTCAGATCGTAATAAACGGACGCCGTCTTTAACCTGAAAAAACTTGCATTTTCTACGTAGGAGTTATTGACATCACTAAGGGAAATTGCTTTCTGAACGCCGGGATACCTGATATCGTTGGTAGGGTTTGTTGGTGTCCAGCGGTTTTGATACCAGTCTTTTGTTTGATTGAAGTATACACCGGCCAGGTTGGCGATACCTGTGCTCAGATATAAGCGGGTTAAGTTTACGACCGAGTTGCCCTGCGAGCCGGTGAAAAACAAATTGATACCTAAGTTTTTATAGCGGATATCATTGTTCCAGCCGTAGGTAAAATCAGGGTTTGATTTACCTAACACCTGGGCATCATCAAAATCTATTTTACCATCACCGTTTTTATCTTCATATTTCCATTGGCCAGGTACCTGGTTGGTCGCATCGCCGGGATATGGATAGTTGGGTACACCGTTAACAATATCACCGGTTTGCACTAAACCTATAACGCGTTCGCCATATATTGAACCTATCTCCTTACCCGGTTGCAAAATGCCCGAAACACCGCCCAGTAAATTGCCACCTATGCCAACATACTGCGGAGCGGTAAATTCGCCCAGATCAAGCAGGATGTTTTTATTTTTAGAGAAGGTAACACGGGTATCAAATGAAAAATTATGTCCTTGTATCACGGTCGCGCCAAGCGTTAACTCAATACCTCTGTTGCGCATTGTCCCATAATTATCAATGATAGACCCGAAGCCGGTTTGGCTTGGCAATTGCCGCTGCTGCAGCAAACCTTCGGTACGTTTATCATAGTAATCAAAACTCACATTCAGGCGGTTATCCAGCACGCTGAAATCCGTTCCGACATTCAGCTGTTTGGTTCTTTCCCAGGATAGGTTAGCGTTAGGCAGGCTGATCGGGAACAACACGGTGTTGATGGTGCTGCTGGCCCCGGTTTGATAAAATGCGTTGCCATACTGCGAGAGCGAGCTGTACGGTGCAATGGCCTGGCTACCGGTCTGCCCGTATGACGAGCGGATCTTGGTATTGGTTAGCCAGCTGATATTTTTCATGAAATCTTCCCGGTTAAGGTTCCAGGCCAAACCAACTGCAGGAAATACGCCGTACTTTTTATTTTCGGCAAAGGGCGATGCGCCATCCACGCGCAGCGATGCATTCAGCACGTAACGGTCTTTGTAGGTATAGTTGGTACGCAGGAAGGCAGATTGGATGGTGCGGTCTTGCCGGGCAGACCCTACGCTTTGTATAGACGCGCTGCCGATGTTGTAAACACCAAATTTAGGGATATCATAACCTGATGTGCTGGTGTTCAATACCTCAACAATTTGTTTGTTATATTCTACACCTGTAGTTACATTCAGGTTGTGGCCGCCATCAAAATCCTTGATATAGTTTAAATAGGCGTTGACATTATAGCTGTTCGTGTTTGAGGTATTGTAGCTGCCAGTTCCTTTAGGTATTGAGCCGATGGCCGTAACGGGCGGATAAAACAGCTGGCGCCTTGATAGTGTCTGGTTGCTTCCCAGGTTGATGTTTAATTGCAGGCCCGGTATGATCTTAAATACGTTCTCAAAATTTACAATGGTAAAATCATTCAGCGTTTTATCTGTCTTTTGAGTAAGTTCTGTCAGCGGATTAGAGAAAATATATCCACCGCTAAATCCGGGTATTCCCTCTCCGTTATACCCGAAATAGTCAAGCGGGGCTATTGGCGAAGCCCTCAAAGCATCCAGAATTACGCCGCCATTATCCGGAAAGCTTCTGGAAGATGACACAGCGCGGGCGGTATTCTGTTTCGATAGCGATAATTGCCCTCTTATGGTATACCATGGGGTAACATCACTATTGATGTTGGCGCGTATAGAGGCACGATTATTTTGCGAGGCCTTTATAACGCCTTTATCCATCAAATAATTCCCGGAGATGAAATACGTTGTTTTCTGGCTACCGCCCGATATATTTAGGGATACATCTTCTCTTAAACTGTTGCGCGTAATGCCTTTAAACCAGTCAGTAGATGAGTTTAGCTTCTCGATATCCTGAGCGGTGAACGGCGCGGGCACGTTCATATACACAAAACTCTGATTGAGCAGATCTGCGTAGGCTTTTGAATCGGCCATTTTGTATGGTGTGGTGATATTTCCAAAAGAGGTTTTATTCACCAATTCGATCTTTTGATCGTTTGCCTTCCCTGATTTTGTTTTGATCAATATCACACCGTTTGAACCCCGTGAGCCATAAATAGCGGTGGCCGAAGCATCTTTTAAAACAGTAATGCTTTCTATATCATTGGGATTGATACCTGCCAAACCGTTTTGCGGCAAAGAGCCGGACGCGTTTGAAGAGGCCTCGACATAAGGCGGCATAACAAACCCATCAACCACATATAAAGGCTGATTATCCCCACTAAGGGAGTTATTCCCCCTGATCCTGATCACCGCGTCTGAACCCGGCTCGCCCGAACTTTGGGTAACCTGTACACCTGTTGCGCGGCCTTGTAGCGCCTGGTCTAAAGTGGTAACCACCGCAGTTTTATAATCCTTTGCAGTAACGGTTGATGATGCGCTGGCGAGTTTTGTTTTGCTTTGGCTGCCGTAGCCTACCAGTACCACCTCTTGCAAAGCGTTTGATGCCAGCGCGAGGCTGACCAGCATCGGCTCTCCTGTAGTTATTTTTACTTCCTTTTTTTCAAAGCCTACGAAGGTAAATACCAATATGGTTTGACCATCGGGTACTGCGACGCTAAACTTACCACCTTCGCCCGAAACGCCTACGGGTTTCCCGCTGCTTAGCGAGATGGTTACGCCCGGCAGCCCTGCGCCTTTTTCATCAATCACCTGGCCGGTAACCTTCTGCGCGGTCCTTTTAGCCTGAGTTTTGTTTTCGGCAAGGGTTTCGCTGATCTGCTGCAGAATAATGGTTTTGCCAATAATTTTATAGGTTAAAGCCGTATTGTTTAAGCATGCCACCAAAACATCGGTCAGCGGGGCATTGGTAAGCGTTACATCAACGGTTTTTTGAGTTACATCTTTCGATTCGTAAAAAAAAGTATAGCCTGTTTGTTTACTGATCTCCCGAAATATCTTTTTTAAAGGCGTTCTATGCTCATTTAAACTTACGACCTGACCGAAACCCTTTGCATGAATCTGCAAAAGGAATGTCAGCATCATCATTGTAGCAAGTTTCATAATCAATAGGAATTTTTTTTGCCGTTGTTTAGGGAACAACGACGAAAAAGTACATAATTTCATACTTTTGTAATGTTAGGGTTAATGATAATTGGACGAAAAAGATTATCCCCGTTCATACGGGAAGGTTAACTCTATTATTTGCGCATCCCGATGGCCGTCGGGGTGCGCTTTTTTTTAGAGCCAGGTGATGTTGCACATGTGCAAATGGGTTCAAGGACTTCTTTGTAATTCTTTCTTCATAATTTTTTTGTTTAATCGTTTTAATTGGATCGTGGTACTAAGGCATGATTATTATTTTTTTATCCTCCAGACGGTAGTGGACCTTTTTAAAGCTGAGAATATCTATCATTTGGGACGCGGTAAGATTTTTGGGTATATCACCGGAAAACAGCCTGCTGGTTGGGGTGCCCTCAAACTCAATATCCACATCATACCAGCGTGCAAGTTGCTGTGAAACTTCCTGTATCGTATTATCGTTAAAATGGAAATACCCTTTTTTCCAGGCAATAGCATCCTCAACATCAACTGCGCTTACTTTGATAACGCCGTCTTTAATTTCTGACATTTCGCCGGGTATGATCAGCCGACCTTTACCACCGGCCGAAACACGGATGCTACCTTCTAACAGCGTTGTTTTTACAGTATTTTCTGTTGAATAGGCGTTGATATTGAAATGGGTACCCAGGTCTTCAACAACCTGCCCGTTTGATACCACCCTGAATGGCTTGGAGGCATCATGGACTACTTCAAAATACGCTTCCCCAGTCAACTCTACCTTACGCTCCTTACCCGAAAAATTAACCGGAAATTTCAGCGACGATTGCGCGTTAAGCCAAACCCTGCTACCGTCGGCTAAAATAAATCGATATTCCCCCCCGCGTGGTGTGGCAGCGGTATTATAAATATCCTGGTGACTTATCTCATCAGCATTTTTGCCGACGGCATAGCTTATTGTGCCGTCGCCGGTTTTACTTACTGTGATATTTCCTTGGCTGGCCAGTTTCCCATCCTGCGCGCCATCCAGCATAATCACCTGCCCGCCGGCAAGCGTAAGCGTGGCTTTATTGCCGCCCGGTAAAAAGTCGTGCTTCCTGGGCTGATGCTTTACTAACAACAGATGTGTCGATTTTGGTGCTACCGACAGATAAGCAGCTACGCTCACCACCAACAGTATGGATGCAGCAATGGCAAGAGATGGCCAAAGCCTGGTTCTGCGTCCACTATGGATCACTAAAGCTAATAACCGTTTGCTTCGTTGCTGGTCTTCTTCCAACTGGGTAGGTGGAATATCGCTTACCTCGGGCGCATGTTGCAGGTACCAGCTTTCCAAAAGCGCTTTCTCTTCATCAGAAGCATTGCCATTGGCGTACCGTTCCAGTAGTTTCTGAAGGTCTTTTTGTTGCATAATTGGTTATAAAAGGAAAAAGAAACTCTCCTGTAATGATAACCATGACAACTCAAAGGCAGTAAGGGCGTAGTGGAATTATAAAAAAATCATAAAAAAATGATGCCCTAGTTTTAAACGGAGTATTTTGAGCGAATTATTGACGTGCTTTTTTACAGTCAGCGGACTGATATTCAAAACCTTAGCAATCTCCTGATGCGATAAATTATCCTTACGGCTAAGGTTAAAAACGACACGCATTTGATTGGGCAGCGAGCTTACCTCGGCTTCTACCAGCGAAATCAACTCTTTTAAACGCAAATCATCATCTGTAGTAGAACTATGATTCGTAATAAAAAAGTTGAACGAATTGATGTAGGTATCTTTTACCTTATTGTGCTTAAAAATATTAAGCAGTTTATTCCGTACTGCGGTGTATAGATATGCCGCGATATTATCATTAAAATTGATCGTTTCCCGACCGCTCCAGATCAATACAAATAGTTCCTGCAGCATATCACGGATCTCTTCGCGCTGAGGATAGCGCTTGTATGCGTGTGCGTACAATATACCGTAATACCGGTCATGCAATGAATTGAATGCCTCAATATCGCTCTGCCTGAGCAAAGTGATAAGGTCATCATCGCTAAGCAGCTGATATTTTTTTAGTTTGGCCAAGAATTAAATAATATAGATCGATAATCGGTTTTGTAAAACTAATATAGCGCTTTTAATCAAATCTTAAATTTCTTGCCTGAATTTTTGTTAGCAAAACCTGAGAATTCATTTGATCTCTGATAGATCCAGCAGTAATGTTAGGATTTGTGGAACCGGTCACTCCAATTTACGGCTTCATCAACATAGACCATTACAAAAAATCAGTACAAACTGACCATCAGTGAAAAATAAAATCCCCAAACACTCGCTGCCGGGGATTCCTATTCCAATCTTATTACACGTGAGTGCTACAACACTCAAAACAACGCTACAAATTAGCAAAGTTTTCAGACAATGTTCACAAGAAATTTAATTTGTTGTTAAATCAATAACTTCCACGAAAGCCAAAAAGAAAGTCCCTTTACACTTGCTGCAAGGGACTTTAACCTAAACTTTATCACAATGTAAATGCATAGGCACTTACTTGAATTGCGTTCAATATAGTAATAATTATTTAACACTATAATTATTACCAAAAGCGGCTGCTGTTCATCTTAATTTGTTTCCAATAGTGAGTTTAATATTTCATGGTATTTTTCGAGCAGCCCAAGATACTTTGCTTTATAAATGGCCTCATCATCCCGGAATGGCTCTTGCCGGGTGGCACCTCTTACTAATTCTTTTGAACGGGTTTGGAACTCTCCTTCCGTGAACAACTCCGGAAATTCTTTACTGAAGTCATGACCCAAAAAAATTCCTATCCGGTAAATGATGCTGCTTTTGACTGATGGTGATCTGAAGTAATTGTACAACGTACGCCTGTTGAGCCCAATTGCTCTCGCCAGTTCACTGATGTTGTATCCGTTGCGGCGAACAACATATTCTATGATTTCTCCCTGGTGCTTTTTCATAGGTTCTGATAAGGGGTTAGGGTTTGCCAAATGGGCGCGTTAAAAATAGTAAAAAATTACTTTTAAGGAAAACTTGTACCTTTCAGCCTTTAATCAGACCGATGAAGTTGTCAACGCTTAACGTTATCGCCTTTAGGACTGCGTGTATATCCATGTCGTTATTGCTGATCGTCAAAGCGATAGGCATGCTGAATTCGCACTATCCGATCAAAGCAGGTGTCGGATTTGCTGCAACGCTCCTCACTTTGGCGACCGGTTTCAGGAAGCCATCTTTTGGAAATTGGCTGACGATGTTTAACATCTTATCTTTTGCATTACTTTTATTTGCGATCATCGACTAATAGGATCTTTATTTTGCATTTATGGTGAGATCAGTATTACTGGCATAGTTCATGCAGACCCTAATCGATATTTAATGAGTTGGGGAACTCATGGGAATCAATAGTGGCCCCCGGACAGCTGTCCGGGGGTTTTTTGATAACAAATGACCATCGCTGTAAGAAATCCTGCTCATTTAACGATCACAGGTAAGTGCTTAACCTTCGCTTTCTGAGAAAGTGGGATGACGCCATTGCTGTAAACGGGACCAGTAACCACAAATAACCATCGATCGGCGTTGGAACTGAACTGCATTTGCTTGGATTGTTGTAACTATAACTGACGTAAGAGCCGCTGTTTATAGCCGGGCTGCCCAATGATGCCTCGATCACGCAATCATAGGAGAGGATCGTCATTTCCTGGCGAAAGCCATAAGGGTACCAATAGTAGTAATTGATCCGGCCGCAGATGTAATTCTCGGCGGTGCCATTATTCCCATTGGTATTCACCTGTACCGTTGCCCCCGTACTCTTGTATACTTTGTAAGAGCCGTTGAAAGGCCCGTAAGGATAGTTCGTACCCAGGTAATTGGTGTAGACCACGCTACCGATCAAACAACCATAACCGGTCGTTTGGGCCTTGGAATTCAGAGATAGCGCCAGGAACAGCCCCATCAAAACAGCACAACGTAAATGATTCAATCGTAAAAAAATTAAGGGTCAACAACTTACAGTTGTTAGGCTTAATACGGATAGATAAACAAAGAGGTTGTGAAATAATTTTTACCATAAAGAAAACGACGACCTGTGAAATATGAAACCTGTTTCCTGAAACGACGTAAACAGCAGCAGGCAATGGATAAGGAGCATCACGGTTCCGCAGGCCGGGTTGAGATATGATGAAAAGGATGGTGAACTGGATAGGCTGCCTGATCGGCCTGCATGAATGGAGCTATGTCAGCGGTCAAAAACGCGTTTGTGCCCTTTGCGGGTGCAAAGAGATCAGGGACCTGCACCGCCCCGGGCAATGGATCAGGTATTGATTGTTTTGTTACCGCTGTAACCGTGGCCGTTTGGTTTTAACGGGCATAATGGCTGGTACGGCCCGCGGTCTTTTGCCGACCGGCCCGCCACGCGTTGAAAAGGCCTTCTCGGCTTTTGCCCCCTGATGCGCCAGACGGACACTGATCGTCCGGTCGTCGATCATCCCGCCATCCAGATCGTTCATCGCTTTCAGCGCACCTGCGTCGTCCATGGTCACGAACCCGTAAGCCTTGCTGGTGCCCGTGTTTTGATCGGTAATGATCGTAGCCGATGCCACCTCACCATATCGCGCGAAAATCTCCTGCAGTTCTTCCTGCTCCAGGTCGCGCGGAAAGCCGACCACAAATAATTTGATCATGGAATAAATTGTTGCCGAACCCAACCAAAAAATGTGCCACAATGTGAACGCCGATCGGGAAAGCTTCCAGATACGCTACTAAGGTAACGCTACATCTGATTCAACATCTTGACCGGCTTTCTGCCTGTACAGATCACCGTAAATGACAGACCGGTCATCGAGCCGGTAGCTGACCTTACGGATACAGGGATCGATCATATCTACAAAAGGTATTTCGAGGATTTCGCAGATCTCCAACAGTTTGATGACACAGAGTTTTGAGTTGCCTAACTCTATCTTTGAATACGCATTTTGAGAGATGTTCATCTTCATGGCCAGGTAGTCCTGGGTGTAGTTCCGGCGTTCGCGCACGATCCGGATATTGGTCAAGACCTGGCTGACCCTATGGCTGATACTGTTTTTCATGATGGTATGTACCAAGAGATACGGTAAACCCGCGCCCTTAGTTTTTTCCTGCGTCGTCCTTTTATTCCGACGGGTGCGTACCCGCTCCCTGTTTTTTCAGGGCATGCAGAATCACCGGGTTAATTCATTCAGGACAAATCCTGAGCAGGGGATCCGGCAGCTTTCTTCCGCATGAGCTCATAGGATTCCCGGATGTAGACAAATAAGGCCGGCCGGATATCATCCAGGGAGTCCACGCGGATATGGTTCTCGAATTTTCTCCCGGCCGCAGCACTCTTCATTACGGGCTTTTCCGGGTGCGGCACCGCCGAATAGAATTTGATGTCGAGCCATTTTTTCATCGGCCGGATGATCAGGAAGCCGACCCGGCGGGTAAAAACGATACAGTTCGGGGTCACGCCGACCAGTACCTTCTCCCAACCGGACACCTCGGCCAGGATCTTGTCGAAAGCCAGTACCAGCTCCGGCGAACGCCCTTCGAATAGACTGTCCAGGCTTACCCGCGCGCAATAGTGGCGGTAATCCTTCCAGGGCAGTTCACGGTCGCATTCCGGGCAGGTCCAACTCATCGTTCTTGTTTTGAAAACCGTAGCCAAAACTATGCCGCCAGGCGCCGCCCGGTTGCAATTGCTTAACCCCGCGCATGCTTCCAGTCCCTTTTCATCGCCGCATACACCTGGTTTGCCTCGGCCGCTTTCCATTTGACATAGAAAACTTTCGCCGATTCCGCCTTTTCCGGGTCGCCCGTCCCGCGTTCCAGCTGTGCATAGTCACGCGTTTCATCATATTTCTTACCGTCTTTGTAATTGGCATAACGACGGGCACGGGTATAACCCATCTGTAAATACTTCCGGGCCATATCGGCCCCCACGAAATCACCGGCTTCGAGGTAAGCGTTGAACAAGCCGAATATCTTTTCGCTGCTTTCCTCGGCAACGGCTTTCGTCCGGAACCGCCAGTACCGGCCGATCTCGGACTTGTAGGGTTCACAGATCAGCACCCCCTGCTCGCCTTTGCCAACCCGGTATAATTCCGGATGCTGTCGGTAATCGATATCCGGCTTCCAGGCATACGTGCTCACATCGAAATCCAGGTAAGAGGGCTTGTGCATGATTCAGTTTTGATTGTTTAATTTGATTGTTGAAAGTATAGCTAAGTCTGATCAATCGCTCCGAAGGCTTTTTACGGGGTTGGCGAGGGCAGCTTTTACCGCATGGACGCTAACGGTGACCAAGGCGATCACCAGGGCGCTCAAGGCCGGCAGGAGAACCATCCACCAGGCGATCGTGGTGCGGTAGGCATAGTTTTGCAACCAGTTATACATGCACCACCAGGCCACCGGAAAAGCGATGAGACAGGAAACCGCGACCAGTACCAGGAACTCCTTAGCCAGTAGACCGCTGAGGCTGGCAACAGGGGCGCCCAGAACTTTACGGATGCCGATCTCCTTGGTCCGGCGTTCTGCCGTATAAGCGGCAAGTCCGAACAAACCGAGGCATGAGATGAAGATGGCCAGCATGGCAAAGATCCCGGCGAGCTTGCCGATCAGCGATTCGTCTGCAAAAAGTTTCCCAAAGTCTTCGTCAGCAAAGCGGTATTCAAACGGGAATCCCGGGTTTTCCTTGTTCATCACTTTTGCGATCCTTGTCAGCGCCTGTGGCAAGTTGCTACCCGCCTTTAAACGCAAGGCCATAACCGTTGCAGAAGAATGCCCGTTGAACAATACGATCGGCGCACTGCTCCCGTAAATATCGTTGAAAATAAAATCCCTGATCACCCCGACCACGGTCATCGTATGCTTACCCGTAAAAAGCAAGCCGCCAACTTTACCGCTTTCACCCATAACCCCGGCCATTTGCTGGTTAATGATCACGCTGCTGCTGTCCATGTCCCCGGGGTTAAAATCCCGTCCGTCCAACAGTTGCATATGCATCGTCCTGATGTATCCGGAACTGACGACGTTGGAATGTATGGGTAACCTGGTGCCAGGTTTTTTTCCCTGCCAGCCAAATCCATCGCCGAAGCTGTGAACGTGGAGGGCATCATGCAGGCTGACCGCTGCGTTTTCGACCTCACCGGTTGCCAACAGGCTATTGGTGATCCCGCTGAAATTCGCTTTCATGCCGCCTTGCAGATCCAGGTACAACAGGTTGCTTTTACTGTAACCCAGGTTTCTTTGCCTGATGAAATGCACCTGTTTATAGACCACGATCGTTGCTGCGATCAGGATGACAGCAGCGGCGAATTGGGAGATGACCAGTACTTTGCGGACCGTGACCGCATTTGCGGCGTTTGACAGCTTGCTGCCTTTTAAAGCCGTCACCGGGTTAAAAGAGGATAATAAAAAGGCCGGGTAACTGCCCGCAAGAAGGCCGGTAACGAGACCCATGCCGAGTAGTGTGCCCAGGTATGCCGGCCTGAATAGATTCAATGATAATTGCTTACCCACCAATTGATTATAAAAGGGCATCAGGACATAGATCAAAGCGATCGCCGATAACATGGCAGGAACGACATCATCAGCGATTCACTGATGAATTTCATCTTCAGGCTTGTCCGGCCGGCACCCATCACTTTCAGCACGCCTACCTCTTTCGCACGCTGCTCGGAGCGTGCAGTGCTTAAGTTCATAAAATTGATACAGGCGATCAGCAAGATGATCATGGCGATCGCCGTAAAGAGCCTTACATATTTGATGGTGCCGCCATCCGGGAGTCCATTCACAAAATTAGCCCGCAAATGCCAGTCGTTCATGCTAAAGAGGAAAAGCTGGTTGACGGCGTTGTCCACCTTTGTACCCAGGTAGTTCTTCAATTTGGCATTGACGGATGCAGGGCTTGCTGTTGCAGAAAGTTCGACAATGGTCTCCGTGAGATTATTGCTCCATGGTTTGAGCCAGGTGTTCGCATCTTCCCACGTACGATACGGCGATACCCACTGAAAATGGTAATAACAGTTTGCCGGCAGGTCTTTGAAAACCCCGGTTATGGTGTAAACCCCGTCGACGCTGTAGGAACCGTTGATATTCATTTTTATGGTTCTGCCGACAGGATCCTTATCACCGAAAAATTTCCCGGCCAGCGTTTCGCTGATCACCACATCACCCGGACGGTTCAATGCGGTCCCGCGGTTGCCATAAATGAAGTCCATGCCGTACATCTCCAGAATTGACGGATCCGCATACAAGCCATTTTCCTTGATCGTTTTATCTCCGTAAACAACGAGTTCATCCATGGCCCAGCTGAGGCGGCCGCTGTTGACGATCCCGGGCACCTCATTTTTTAAAGCGGCAGCAAGCGGTCCGGGTGTAGAGCCATTCGTATGGATACCCGCATCGCTTTTTTCATTTTGCATCACGTGGTACAGGTCGTTATGCTTTTTAAAGTTGTGGTTAAAGGTGACTTCGTCTTCCACCCATAACAGGATCAAGGCAGCGCATACGGTGCCTACCGCCAAACCAGCAATGTTCAGGATTGTATAAACCTTGTTTTTTTTGAGGTTACGCCAGGCGGTTTTAAAGTGATGTTTGAACATACGTCCGTAGTTAGGTTTTTGATCCAAAACTAGCGGCTCGAACGGTCGCCGGCTGCCCAAATCATAATTTGACAACTCTTTTTTAAGACTGTTTTTATATGCTACCGGGCTTTTACCGGTTACCTGCCTGAAGCTGCGGTTGAAACTGCTTTGCGAATTAAAGCCGGATTCGTAAGCGATGCCCAGCAGCGAGAGATGATCGAAGGCGCTGTCGCGCATCCGGGCCGCTGCTGCCTTGACCCGGTATTCGTTCACGAAGTCGTTAAAGTTTTTTTTGAGCGTTGTGTTGATCATCCGCGAAAGCTCATGCGGCTGCAATCCCAGCTTCCCGGCCAGCAGGTTCAAGCTCAAATCCGGATCTTCGTAGTACCGGCTACTTTTCATTGCTGCTTTCAGCCAGGCGGCCCGGGTACTTACCTGGGCGGTTGGGGCCGGCCTCCTCAACAACCGCTGCCCGGGAGTCTGTTTCAAGCATACCGTGACCGCTATGCGGGTAAACGCAACCGCGAAAAGGAACTGTAAATACCCGTCTATGCCGGATCCCCGCGTACCATCAAAATAATCCAGAAGGGTAAAGGGTAGCCAAAGCAACCACAGGCGCCCAAAGTTCCGGAGCGAATGGTACAGCCACCGCAGTTCGTCCCGGTAACGGTCACCGCCGGTGAATTCAAGCCGGTGATGATACCCATCAATCTCCCGTAGTGAAAGCTCAATATAGATCGCCGTTGCGGCGAATACGACAGACCCTGAGCAAGCGGGCAAGCAAAACGCGACTACCGGAGGGATCAAATGCATGCCATCTCTCCAGTGTAAGGCGGAAGCCTGAGGAATCAATTTTTTAACGAAAAAATAGACAAGCGGCCCCGTTGTTGCTAAAAGCGCGGTGAACGCTTCGGAGTGGGCGGGCAAGATCAGCAGTCCGAGGGCATAAAGTACCACCGTTGAAAGGGCCAATGCTAAAAACCGGTTCGCGGTACCCCGGTATGCTCCTGCCATGGTCAACTGCAGCACAAAAGCGGACCCGGTAAATACCAGGCCAAGCCATGCCAGGTCTAAAAGGCCAATCCGGAAGCTTATGGCCGCCAGTTGGTTCAGCAGCGGCAAAGTTTGTATCAAATTCATAACGTTTTGATAAGCGGATACTTAAGACAGACTGGGGTTCACCCTGCAGCCGATTGGAACAACCTGCTGCCCGGTTTTGACTGAAATGCTTGAATGGATACTAAGATAGGTTTCAAACCTTTTGATGGATCCTTTTCACCTGTATATTTTTTTTCACTTTCCGGTCCTTACCGGCCCTGCTGTCCAATATTGTGGCAATTGCCGTATCGCTTTGCTATTCCGATGTCCCGGCATTTCCGGTACAAAATGGCGATAAACTGTGGCCGCCATGGAAACGCTGCCCGACAGGCTATTCCTTTCCGGCCAACCCGAAGGCCCAGGATACGACCTGGCCGATCGTCGCCAGCATCCCCTCAAACTCTTTTTCGTTCCGGATATCCACGCCGGCCATCGGCCCCGCCCCGGCGCTGGCATGCAGCACATTCACATAAATGCCACCGACCAGCAAAGCCATTACCGATTTTAAACTGATGCCGCTGTCCCGGAAATGCGCCTCCGCCAGTTGCAGCAGCCGGGCGCCCTCGCGCTCCCTGGCTTCGCAGGCCCCGCGCATCAGCGCCTCGTAACCGCTGATCTGCCACAGGACCAGTTTTTGCATTTCCCTGTTTTGATACAAAGCGCGGAACTGGTCCTGCAGCAACCTGGTCAAACACCGTTGCAGTTCTTCCGCCGTCGGTTCCGCCGGCAGGTCCAGCTGCTCAAAACAAGGCAGCCAGCTGTCCCGGCGCTCGATATACGCTTTGAGCAAACCGTTCAGCCCGCCGAAATAACGGTAGATCATCGGTTTCGACACACCCGCCTTCCAGGCGATCTTGTTCAGCCCTAATGCCGTATGGCCCTCTTCGGCCAATAAGCTGCCCACCGCCGCGACCAGCCGCCGGCGCTTATCTTCCTCGTTCCGTTGCCCCGGCATCAGCGCACCTCCCTTCTGCGGCAAACGACGATGGCCTTGGTGTCTACCCGCTTATAACCATACTCAAAACAGAAACGATAGACCACCCCTTCGTCTGTCGGTTCCGCCTCGCTCGTAAAAAACTTAGGGTTGAAGCCCATCCCGAGCAGGTCCCGCATCGCGATCACGCCCGCCAGTTCCTCCGTACACAGCCCCTCCAGGATGGAACGGTTCTTCAACTGGATCTCCTGGATCCGCGTGATATAGTTTGGCACACTCAGCTGCTCCTGCCCCTCCTGCAATTCCCGCCGTTTCCGGTTATTGAAATTCGTCCGGCAGGTCGCATCGCAATACTGCCGGTCTTCGCGGCCCGGCCCCAGCACCGCCCCGCAGTCCTTGCAATGACGGTCCGTCACCGGTAAAACGCTCTTTTCCATGATTTTATCCTCCGTCCCGCTAAGATAAAGCGCAAAATATCCCCTAGTGGTAGATAACTCAAAAAAATAATCGTACCTGCCGCAAGAAGTCCCGCCTGAATAAAAAGTTATGCACCAAGCCACCTTTGTCACGTCCGCCAAAGAGCAGGCAGCAACGTTATTTAACGTTCTGGGTCTTTTCCGGCGATGACTTCGATCTGAAGATCACCAACCGGGAAAAGCCGGGAATGCTCGTACTGGCGAATGATCCGGCGACACAGAACATCAATTCCGCTTGCTACTCGGTCATCATCAACCGGCTCACCAAACTCATCAACAGCAAAGGCAACCTACCCTCGGCCCTGATCATCGACGAGCTGCCGACGCTGTTCGTTCACAAGATCGAGAACCTGATCGCCACGGCCAGGTCGAACAAGGTGGCCGTGCTGATGGGTTTGCAGGAGTTGCCGCAGTTTCAACAGAACTACGGGAAAGATACGGCGGCGACCATCACCTCGGTGACGGGGAATGTCCTATCCGGGTCCGTCCGTTCCAGGGAAACACTGGACTGGCTGGAAAAGCTGCTCGGCCGGAACAAACAGATCTCCGAGGGCTTATCCATTGACCGTAACAAGACCTCTACCTCTTTAAATGAAAAGCTGGAAAGCCTGGTACCCGCCGGGAAGATCGCTACGCTGAATGCCGGGGAGATGGTCGGGGTCGTCGCGGCGGACGTAAAGGACTTTACCGGCGGGTACGTCAGTTCGGCCATCAACTGCCGCATCAACCTCGACATGGCCGAGATCAAAAAAGAAGAGGCCGGTTACCGGCCGTTGCCGGTCTATTATGATTTCGGGAAGGAGAAGGACAGCATTCTGGCAGCGAACTTCAGGCGCATCAACCGCGAGATCGCGCAGCTCATTAAAGACCACCAGCCGCCCAAAGTGGATACCCCGAAAGCCAGCATGAAAAATCAAAACCAAGCAAAACATGGAAAATAAGGAAGACCTGACCGGGATCCTTGTCCTGGTCAATCCGGCGCTCAAAGACGACCCGGTCAGCAAACAGGGACAAACCGGCTTGCTGCTCTACCTCGATCCCGAAAAAGACGACGCCTACGTCGCGTTCGGCAAGGGGGAGCAGGCGCTTTACAGCAGCGATGCCCTGCTCGTTTTCAAAACACCGCAGGAAATTTACCAGGAACTGATGACCCATACCCGGGAACTGCCGGTGGCGGATATGAAGGCGCTGTACCGCATTGGTATGCTGCTGGACGACCATACCAGCGAAGGCATAAAAGAGGCCATGAAGATCGCGGCCGAAAATCCCGCTATCCAGGACCGGGCATTGACCACATTGCAGGAAAAACTCGGGCTGGATGTAGAAATCCGGCAAGCGCAGTCCCATACCGTTCAGCAAAGCCGTGGGCGCTAAAGTCTTCTGGCTGGCACTCCTGTGCTGCCTTCCCTTGCGCAGCCTGCGGCTGACATCGGCCTATGGCTACCGGCTGCATCCTGTCGTCCACCGCATCATCCTGCATGCAGGTGTCGACCTTTCCGCTCGTTCCGATACGGTTTTCGCCGTACTCGATGGTGTGGTCAACACTTGCCGGTACGATCCCGGCCTGGGCCTTTACATCCGGATCAGTCATGCCGCCCAACTGGAAACGACCTTCGGTCATCTATCGCAATGGCTCGTTTTACCGGGCGACACCGTGCAGGCCGGCCAGGCCGTCGCTATTTCCGGCGCGACAGGCATAACGACCGGGCCGCACCTTCATTTTGCAGTCACCTGCCAACAACATTCCATAGATCCGCTCCGCTTTTTATGGCGAATGATCAACAGCAATAACCATCCATCAAATTCCGATTTTTATGAGCAAACAAATGAACCAACAGATCGCCACAAAGCTGATCGAAAAGATCGGCGATCAGCAATCGCCCTTTGACCAGCCAGGCTTCCTTATGCCCGTCAACCCGACCACCGGGAAGTCCTACCGCGGAATGAACGCGCTTTGGCTGGCCATGCAGGACCGCTCCGATCCGAGGTGGATGACCCTGCGCCAGGCCTCCAACCGGGCCGGTTGGAAAGTAGCACAGGGCTCTAAAGGTACGCTGATCAGTTTCCTGAAAACGACCGACCGAGTGCAGCTGCTGGATGAGCAAGGCCGCCCGCAGCTCAACAGCCGCCGTAACCCGAAGACCGAACTGATCAAGCTGCAGAACCCGGTGGAAACGCAAGCCTATGTATTTAACGCCGCGCAGATCGAGGGCATCCCGGCGCTGGAAGAATACCAGGCCGACCGTTTGGCGCGGCAGCAGCAAACGCCTGCGGAGCAATTGGCCAAAATTGCCGAGCTCAGCAAAGCCCGGGTCGACACGACCAACGGCGAACCCGGTTATGACCCGGATGAACGCATTATTTATATGCCCGGGCAAGACGACTTCGGCACCCCGCAGGAGCACCAGGCCGCGTTCCTGTACGAGCTGGTCAAATTTGCCGGGCAGAGCAAGGAATTGCACGATCCCATGAGCGTTTCGCCCGCCGAGCAGATCAAGCCTGCGCTGGCAGCACTGTTCCTGGGCAGCGAAATGGGCATCCCTTCTCAACTGGCGCCGCAGATCAACCTGGCCGAGATCGAACAGGTCGCGCGTTACGCGCCCGATGAACTCGAAACGGCAGCCAATGAGGCACAGTATATTACCGATTACCTTTACGGACTGGTCAATTCCCGGGAGCAGCGCCAGGCGGCCCGCCAGGAACGCAGCTTACAAGTCGGGGATGTCATTGATTACAACGAAAGACAGTACGAGGTCATGGGCAAACTGCGCGGTAACGATTTGCAGGTCATGGAGCAATCCTCCGGTAACCGCTTTAAAGTTACCCGCGGCGATGGCCTGTACAATTCCCTGCTGACCGCTAAGAACGAAGCCCTGAAACAACAGCGCGAAGAGAGCAGGATGGCAGAAGAGGGACAGGTGCTCGGCCCGGAGGCGGAAATGGATAACAGCATGCATTACGAGCATGAAAACGAACTGGAACACGATCCGGATATCGACGATTTTCCCAGGCTGAACCTCAACCAGGAAGATGGAGAGAACCGCACTAACGGGCTGAAAAGATGAACCCGCAGCGCTTTGACGAAACCGACCTGCCGCTGGGGGACCTGGCGGCGGCCGGCCTGGTGCAGGACGGACGCCTGCAGTTGGAAGCTGCCGACCTTGAAGCGCTGCTTTCCGGCAGGCGCACCCAAATGATCACCCTGGAAAACCTGGAGTCCGCCGGCATGAAGATAGCATCGCTGAAGGTCAAGCTCCAGCTGGTCCCGGGTGCCGACGGGAAAGCTGAAATCCTCTTACACCCGGCCTACCGGCAAGGTGTGGCACCGCGCTACCTCAGCGATACCGAAGCGGAAGCACTCGAAAGCGGGGAAGAGATCAGCTTCGAAAAGGCCATCGTTGACGGTAACGGGCAGCCTAAGCGTGTACTCTTTGAATTCGACAAAGAAACCAACCAGTTCCTGCAAACCGATCTCGACAGACTGATCGCCCCGGAAAAGGTCAACAATGAATCACTGAGCGAAGAACAAAAAGAACGTTTCCGCAAAGGCCTGACGGTTGAACTGAAGGACGGCACCAAATTGCGGTACACGGCGACCACCCGCGAGGGATTACGCGCCAACCGCATCTCCCTGATCGCCTCAATCATCTTTGATGGCGGCATTTCCTACCTGCTGTTCCATGGCATCAAAGCCCTCAGCGGGCAGCGGCACAACGGCGAATCCCTGCAGCAAAGCGCCGGCTACCAGGATGCTTTGCGGGAGATGGAACAAAATCAGGCAGACCGGCCCGTCCCTCAACTCAAACTGGTCAGCGGCGGACCGGATGACGAAGAATTGCAGCCGCGCAACCGCAGACGCTGATGTCCGCCTTACTTGAAAAGCTGGGCGTTCCCAAAAACGTCCGGCTTTTCTTTAAACCCTATTACCAATTATTGCCGGATGGCAGCCTCCGCTTTGCTTTCGGCCAGGACTTTGAACATTTCAGCAGCAGCTTTCACCGGGTTCCTATGTCTGTCCACCCCTGGACAGCGGGCAGCGGGCCGGTCCGGTTCATAGCCTTCTCGGCGATGGAATGCATAGCTTACTTAGCGATCCATACCCATCGGTTCAATGACCTGCATCAACTGAAGTTTACCGCAACCGGTATTACGCAGCAAGTCCCGGCATCAGCAACAGGACCCAAAACGTGCTTGCTGATGGGCAGCGACGCCCTCGGCCGTTTAAATGCCATCCGGTCTGCGCTTGGCCTGCGCAAGAAAAAAATAGCGATCCGTTACCTGCCGGAAGAGCAATACCTGCTCAACTGCCTGGACCGTAAGATCATACTGGGCGAACGCTTGCTCAGCCTCAGTGCCGCTGAAAAGGGCCTCGGCATCCGGACCGGCATCCGGACGGCTGCCCCCAGGCATTACCACTCATTTCTCGAACAACTCAAACACCGATCATCATGGTATTGATTCCCTTTCAACACTCTGTTAAATACATCACCGCGCAGATCGCACCCTATTTGCTGTTGACGTTTGCGACCGTTCACGTGGCGCTTCATTTCGGCGGTTATTGGCGGCTGATCTTTGTGATCCTGGCCCTGATCTCGGCCTGGCGCCTGCTCGAACTGTCTTCGGTCAGCTACTTTTTCACCCGCGATTTGCTGATCATCAGCCGTGGCGTCGTCTGCAAAGACATTCAATACCGGGCCCTGTGCCAACTCAAAGGTATCGAAGTGCGCCGGAACCGCCTGCTGTGCCGGCTCCACGTCGCCCATCTCTTCTGCGGACTCGAAGGACCGCCGGCCGGCCGCATCCGACTTACCGGGATGGATGACGAGACGATGCACAGGGCGCTCCGCTTGATGATTGAGGGTATCTAAAAGGAGAGAGAACGATATGCCGTGATGTTTCGAACAACAACACGCTTGAACGATCATCTGATGACCCATCGTCTTATTTCCTGCATAATTAAAATAAGGCCCCGGAACCACTTGGCCCGGGGCTTTCCCAAAACAGTATTTTTATTACTTCCCTTCGTCCTCCCTCTCCCTCACTTCCTTACGGCTACCGGCCGCTACGACCTCGCTACTCCATGAAAGATTTGATCCGTCGGGCCAGGTCTTCCAGATCGAACGGCTTAGCCACGAAAGCGTCCCATCCATAATGACCTAAAGAATCGATCACCCGTTGATGGGCTGAGAGCATGATTACCGACAAATGTCTGGTCAGCGGGTTATGCTTAAGCTGATGGCAATATTCACCGCCATTGATATCACCGATAAAATAATCCAGCATCACTAAATCGGGTTTCAACTCCTGCGCTAACGCGATGATATCTGATAAGGTGGTATACGCTGCAATCTCGTAGCCCAGCGAACCCAACCAATCCGTCAATATATCGATGATCTCCTGGTTATCTTCCAGGATCAGAATTTTTTTCCTCATAATCATTGGTAGAGAGTACAACAATAAGTTCCCCGATTTGATTGGCGGTGTAAAAAATTTGATGATCAGGTTTTGCTGCATTCTGACAAAGCTTCCAGTATAGTCATACTGTTTTGCATCCCCTGACCTATTTCCTGAAGGTCGGACATCGCCTCCCTTCGCAAAAATACCTTCCCGCAGCTGCGGCAGACAGGCAGTAGTTTTATTATAAAGCTGATCACATAAACGTGGCGTTCAATGCGCAACCTTAAGGATAGTTGTTAAGTAAAATCAAAGAGAAGCAGGAATATCTTTGGGTTGTGAAGCGAGCGATCTCAGGCGCTGAAAACCCAGTTGCTACGAAGAAGAGCACCCACCGGAGATACCGGAGGGTGCTCTGCGGCTGTAAAGGCCGCTTTGATCATTTGTTTATTCGCTCCGGGAAATATCTGCGTCCTCAGGATCCGTTTCAGTTTCTTCCTTCGGCGGCTCGCCGCCTTCCAGTTTTTCCT
>JAESTD010000073.1 GCA_016763755.1 Mucilaginibacter sp. | reverse complement strand
TTATTGCCACTACTGTTATCCTTTTGTTCTTTTTCTGCCATCGGGCAAATTTATTAAACCTATTGCATAATGTTTAGTATTTTAGCAAGGCTTTTGCTTTGGCACCTGCAGCCTTGTCATCAACCATTAAATGAACCGGCAACAATTGAGGGATATTTCTACTTTATATACATCACGCCTGATAAAATATGCTGCCTGTGCGGCCCTGATATTTATTGCCGGTTGCTCGCTCGAGAAAAAGAGTGCCCTTAACCGTGGCTTGCAAAACCTCACAGCTAAATACAATATTATATTTAATGCTAATGAGATTCTCCGTGCTAAACAGGCTGCTTATGAGCAGGCTTATGTTGACGACTACAACGAACTATTGGCTGTTTATCGGGATACTACCATCGGCATGGACCAACCCGACAAAGATCTTGATGCTGTAAAATCCCGGGCTAATACCATTATCAGCGTAAAAGAACAAAGCCATTATTTGGGCGACGCGTACCTCTTGTTAAGTAAGGCCAATTTTTACGACGGCAATTATTTTGACGCCATTGAGTACGCAAATTACGTCATCCGCTCCTTTGGTGCCAAACAGCCTGAGCTGAAACAGGAAGCCTTGGTTTATAAATCACGCTCATTACTTTACATTAAACAGCCTAAAGACGCAAAGGTGGCCTTGGATAGTGCACTGGCAAATGTCAACCCCAAAAAGAAGATCACTGCTGATGTTTATGCAAGCAAACTGCAATACGATATCAACGTACAGGATTATGCCGATGCGGAAGCAATGGCGAAACTGGCTATTGAACATGCTAATACGAGCGATCAGGAATTACGTTGGACCTACATCCTTGGCCAGCTACAGGAACTTAACCACAAACCAACGGATGCCATTACCAGCTACAATCGCGTAGCAAAAAGTAATGCTTTGTTTGATATGGCCTTTAATGCCAACCTAAACCGCATCCGTATTGAAGAAGGTCAAAGCGGTGTTAAGCTTACCCGCACCGCGCGCCTCAGATCTCTTTTAAAGAACCCCAACAACAAAGATTTTAACGACCAGATCTACTACCAGATAGGCGAATTACAATACACCGACGGTAATATTGATGAGGCGCTAAAAAGCTATGGGCAATCGGCCAATGCAAGTACAAAGAACCAGACGCAGAAAGGGCTCTCCTATTTGCGCACTGCTGATATCTATTTTACTAATAAGGCCGATTATGCAAAGGCCAAAATGTATTATGATAGCACGCTGGCCAATCTTCCGCCGAATTACCCTCGTTATGATATCATTGCGAAGAAAGCCGATAACCTGCAGATACTTGCTGATAGATTGCAGATCATTTCGCGCGAGGATACCCTGCAAATGTTAGCTAAACTTGACGAAACTGCACGCACACAACGTATTGATAAAATGGTTGAGGAGCAAACATTGAAGCAAACGCAACAGGCAAACGTTGCTACAAGCGCGCAGGCACGTAACACGGTTAATGTAAACGACGCACCTGTGGAAAGTACGCCAACCGGCAGCGCATTTTACTTTAACAACAGTAATGCGGTTAGTCAGGGTTTTAGCAATTTTAAACGTGTTTGGGGCAACCGTAAATTGGAAGATAACTGGCGCAGGGCCAACCGTGCAAGCAGCAATATTACGCAAAACAACACTATAACAACAAATAGTGCCGACCCAACGCTTACATCAACTGACCCGACAAGTTTAGGGAATGTGGCAAAAGTGAACGCGGGTAACTATCGCCAGCAAATTATGCAGAACCTGCCGCTAACGCCGCAGCTAATGGCACAATCAAACAAGCGGGTGCTTGACGCATATATGGACATAGCTACTTTTTACCGCGATATCCTGGATGATAAAAAGGAAGCGATAATAGCTTTTGAAAAGATTCTGACCCGTTTCCCGGGGAATGATAATACGCCTGCTATTTATTATAACTTGTATAGGCTTTATAGTGAAACAAAGGATGAGCCGTCGTCTGCAAAATATAAAGACCTGCTGGTAAAAAACTATCCGCAAACGCCTTTCGCCAAAACCATACTTGATCCTGAGTATGCACGCCACGTAGCTGATGAAGACAACGGTTTCAGTATATTATACAATAACATCTACGACCTATACGCAGCCCGGAAATATGCGGATGTTATAAAATCCGCCGACGCTTTGCTGGCGCAATATCCAAATAATCGGTACGCTGCACAGATCTATTACTTGCGGGCTTTTGCAGCTGCCCACCAGGAACCGCTTGTGCCATTTAATACGGAGTTGGTACAGATAGTTACCCGCTTTCCTGATGATAAGCTGATCACACCACTGGTAAATCAGCACCTTGCTTATATTGCTGCCAACCTGAGCGAATTACAGCAACGCAAAATTGTACTGACAGATCGTGACGCAGCCGACCCGCTGTTTACCCTGCCGATAGTTTACCAGCAAAAAACAGAATACCGCGTACCGGCCGGCAAAGTGGAGATAGTACCCGATGTTCGCAAGCCGGAAGAAAAGCCGGTTGCTGCTACTGAGCCTGTAATAAAAGAAAAGGCATCAGAAATAACCAAAGTGGAAACGCCTCCGGAAACCAAACCGGCCGAGCAACCAGTGGCGCAAAAGCCTGCTGAGCAACCTGTTGCAGCCGCGCCAGAACCTGCTAAACCCGAGGTTAAAAAGCCAAAATACAATACCTCAATGTTTAGCAAGCGTGATAGCAGCAACTATTATTTTGTAGTAAATATTGCATCAGGAACAACTAACGTGGCATCTTCGCGTTTTGGGATTGGGCAATTTAACAGGGTGAATTTTGAAGGCAACACCATCAAGCACCAGTTAAAGGCCGTTGGTGCCGATAACCAGCTTATATACGTTGGCCGCTTTTCCAGTTTAAACGCCGTTAAAGACTATGCCCGCAACATTATCCCGCTGATGCCGGATATTATGAAGGTACCGAAAGACAAATACAGCTTTTTTATCATAACACAAGAAAATCTGGATAAATTAGCAGACAAAATTGCATTGGATAGTTACTACGAATACTATCAGGAGAATTATTAATGAAACCCACAAAAAACAAACTTGCCCAGCAAGACATCAGACGATATAACTGGTACATCTGGCGCTTCTTCATATTTTGCTTCGGTATATTTGCGATAGCCTTGTTGCTAATAGCATTCCAGGTATTTGGCCCGCTTCCATCATTCCGCGAGTTGGAGAACCCTAAAAGTGACCAGGCATCAGAAGTTATTTCGTCTGATAAGCAAATAATTGGTAAATATTACATCAAGAACCGCACAAGCGTAACTTATAAACAGATCTCGCCTAACGTAATTAACGCGTTGGTGGCTACCGAGGATGCACGATTCCTTAATCACTCGGGTATAGATTTTCAGCGTACGTTCACTATCATACTTTACAACCTGGTAGGTAAAAAGCAAGGGGGTAGCACCATTACCCAGCAATTGGCGCTTAACCTCTTCTCAGAGCGTTCGCATAACCCGTTTAAGCGTGTGGTGCAAAAGCTACAGGAATGGATAACTGCTGTTAAACTGGAGCGCAACTATACCAAAGAGGAGATCCTAACGCTGTACCTGAACACTGTTGACTTTGGCGCTTACAATACATATGGCATCAGCTCGGCTGCGCGTACCTATTTTGCTACCACGCCGGATAAATTAACCGCCGACCAGGCTGCCTTGTTAATAGGTATGATAAACGGCCCGGGTATATATTCGCCTATCAACCATCCTGATAACGCGATCAACCGCC
>JAESTD010000072.1 GCA_016763755.1 Mucilaginibacter sp. | reverse complement strand
GGCAAAAAGTATAATAGATTTGCCGGCAAGCCTTAAGTAGTTTTTTTGCATACGCAGCAAATTAAGCGTTATTTATCGTAACATTAAAATTTATCCGGTGGGTAAATGCAATACCTAATTTTATACGACCGTCAACATGAATGAGACGGCAATGATTGGATCAGATTGTATAAATAGCCTGGGTAGCTCCTAACGGAGCAAAGAGATAGGGCGAAATTCTATTTACAAAGCGGTTGTCCCTACGGGACACGACTCGTACATCCGACCAATAATTACCTATTTTGGTACCTCGTTAGAGGCTACAGCTTTGTAGAAATCATAACAAAAAAGGATTTTGCTCCGTCAGGAGTTACCCTGTTTATCACGATAATGTTAATCGGTCGGCTTTAGCCAACAGCAGCTGCAAGGTTAAATTCTGTTAAACCTCTTTACCATTATCTTAAAAACAGCTTTTATTTATTGATATTTGCCCCAAGCTAAACTTTACTGTGGCGCATGCAATACACTAAACTCAATAACCTGCTTGGCTGGCTATGCTTTTTAATAGCTACCACTACTTTTATTATAACGTTAGAACCATCCGTAAGCTTTTGGGATTGCGGCGAATTTATTTCATGCGCTTATCGCCTGCAGGTATCGCACCAACCGGGTTACCCCATGTTTGCCATGTTGGGCAAGGTATTTTCATTGCTCTCTATGGGCGATAATACTAAAGTCCCTTTCTACACCAACTCAATGGCAGCTATTGCAAGTGGCGCTACGGTTATGTTCCTGTTCTGGACCATTACCGCCCTTGCAAAAAAGCTAATGGTTGGCCGCGAAAAAGATTTTGGCAACGCGCAAACCACTGTTATCATGGGCGCTGGTTTGGTGGGGGCACTGGCATTTACCTTTACCGATACTTTTTGGTTCTCGGCGGTTGAAACCATTGTATTTGCACTTTCCATCCTTTGTATTGCCGTAGTTTTTTGGGCTATAATGAAGTGGGATGCCCACGCTGATGAACCGGGAGCCGATAAATGGCTTGTTTTTATTGCCTATGTAATGGGCTTATCAATAGGCATCCACCTGTTAAACCTGCTTACTATCCCTGCAATTGCATTAGTTTATTACTTCCGCAGGTATAAAAACATTACCGGCAGAAGCGCATTTGGTGCGTTTTTAATTGGTGTGGTAATACTTGCCTTTGTACAATACGGAATCCGCGGATACACCATTAAGTTTGCAGCTTTTTTTGACCTTTACTTTGTTAATTCGTTAGGGTTTGGCTTTGGCAGCGGTGCAATCGTGTTCTTTTTATTGCTGATAGCTATTATTGTGGGTGGCATTATTTACAGCATCCGCAAAAACAAACCGGTTTTAAACCTGGCCTTTATATGTATTGCGTTTATTTATCTGGGTTATGGTTCGTTCGCTTATATTCCTATCAGGGCAACGGCTAATACCAATTTAAATAACTCGCACCCTGATAACGCCTTTACCCTTTACGGTTACCTTAACCGTATACAATACGGCGAAAATCCATTGCTGACCGGGCCTTATTTTGATGCACAGGTTACTGACCAAACCGAGGGCAGCAACATCTACAGCAAGGGTGATAAAAAGTACGAGGTAACCGGCAAAACCATGAACTACAAGTATGACCATACCACCATACTGCCGCGCATGTATAGTACCGATCCCAGCGACCAGGGCTTCTACCGCGGCTGGGGGCAGATACCCGAAGGTCAGGCTCCTAATTTTGCTGATAACCTTAAGTGGATGTTTAGCTGGCAGATCTACCAGATGTATTTCCGCTATTTCTTGTGGAACTATGTGGGTCGGTACAGTGATGCCGACGGCCAGCAAAGCACCGAAAACATTGATGGCAACTGGACCAGCGGCATTTTTGACGGCGGTAAACATCTGCCTAAAAATGTAACCGATAATCCATCATACACACCTCTTTACGGTATCCCATTGATACTGGGTTTGATAGGCCTTATTTACCATGTTGAACGCCGCAAGCGTGATGCCTTAGTGATCATCTTATTATGGTTTTTTACGGGCCTTGCTGTGGTGCTGTACGTAAACCAGCCATCGGTGCAGCCACGCGAACGAGACTACTCTTATGTAGGTTCTTTCTATGCCTTTGCCATCTGGATAGGTTTATCGGTAATTGCCATTACGGATGGGATCCGCAGAAAAGTGGATGCTAAAAAAGCGGCGTACATTGCTACTGCAGTTTGCCTGCTGATAGCTCCCGTATTAATGGCCAAACAAGAATGGCGCGGTCATGACCGTTCTACTAAAATGACGCCGCATGATATGGCTTATAACTACCTTATGTCGTGCCCGCCAAACGCCATTTTGTTTACCTACGGTGATAATGATACTTACTCACTTTGGTACGATCAGGAAGTGGAAGGCATCCGCCCGGATGTGCGCATTGTTAACCTAAGCTTGTTTAGTGGTGCCTGGTATATTCGCCAGATGCAGCGGCCTATGAATGCCTCGGCCCCGCTGCCTATCACCATGCCTTATGATAAATATAAAGATGGTGTGCGCGATGTGATCTATTACAGCGATGGCGGCATTAAAGAACCTGTAGAGTTGAAAGATATCTTCAACTTTATCACTTCAGACGATAAAAGCATGCAAGGCCAAAGCCAGGGTGGCGATTATGTGAATTACCTGCCTACCAAAAATTTTAAGCTTACGGTTAATGCGGATGATGTGATGAAAAATAAGATCGTATCGCCTGATCAAAAATCACAATTGGCCGATACTATAGAGTGGAAGTATACCTCAAATTATGTTACCAAAGACGATTTGGCCTTGATAGATATACTGTCGCATAATGACTGGAAACGCCCAATCTGTTTTGCCACAACCGTTGGCACCAGCAACCTGATGGGTTTGCAGCAATATTTATACAAAGAAGGTTTTACCTACCGCTTATTGCCTTTAAAAGCCGATACCGCTAATCATGAGCAATTAAGCAAGGTGAACAATGCAGTGATGTATGATAATGTGATGAATAAATTTAAGTTCGGGAATTACAAAACGGCCAAATACCTTGATCCTGAATCTACAAGCATGTTCTACCCTGTTCTTAGTACTACTTTCCTTGATCTCGCTACCAGTTTGTTTAAAAGTGGCGAGACCGATAAAGCACTTAAAGTACTCCACAAATTTGATAATGAATTGCCCGACGACCTGTATCCTTACATTGATATAGCCGGCCGTAAAATGTACCTGGCACAAATGGCTTATAACCTTGGCGATAACAAGCTGGGCAATAAAATAGTAACTAACATTGATAAATACCTGATGGATCAGTTTGGTTATTTCTATTACTTGCTGCAAACCGACAAAAACCGTGTGCCTGTGCGCGATGTGCAGATAGGTATGCAGGTTTTAGACCACATGGTTGAAAATACCGAAAAAGCCCACCAAACAGAATTACATAAAAAAATAGATGCTGAGTTGCAGGATTATACCAAAAAGTTTGCCCCGGTTTTAGGGATGCCGGAATAACGGTCAATAATAATTGTCATGGTGAGCTTGTCGAACCACTCTTATGCAGAGGTCTTTGACAAGCTCAGACTGACAAATTAATTTATATTGTCATGGTGAGCTTGTCGAACCACTCTCATGCAGAGGTCTTTGACAAGCT
>JAESTD010000071.1 GCA_016763755.1 Mucilaginibacter sp. | reverse complement strand
TCCTTAATTAGCATAGTAACTACGCCCCATAGATAAACAGCGCTTATTACACCTGTTAAATTTATCCAGTTGGTAAAGATTATTTTGGATTTAGGCTTAAACATCATCCCGCCCAGCCTTCCCTATCCAAACTTCTGAAATGAATAGCCTCGGCCAGATGCTCAAGTAATATTTCTTCGCTGCCGGCAAGGTCTGCAATGGTGCGGGCGACTTTAAGTATGCGATCGTAAGCCCGGGCAGATAGCCCAAGCTTCTCCATTGCGCGTTTGAGCAATGTTTGCCCTGCGGCGTTTATTTTGCAGATATCACGTACCATTTGCGGGCTCATTTGGGCGTTGGCATGCAGGTCGGGTTTGTTGCCGAAACGTTCTGATTGAATCTCGCGGGCTTTAATAACACGTTCGCGGATCAGCGCACTTTGCTCGGCCAGCCTGTCTGATGATAGTTCGCTAAAGTTTACTGGAGTTACCTCTACGTGCAGATCAATGCGATCTAACAGCGGACCCGAGATCTTACTGAGATATTTTTGAACCATTCCGGGCGGACAGATGCACTCTTTTTCCGGGTGGTTGTAGTAGCCGCAAGGACAGGGGTTCATGCTGGCTACGAGCATAAAGCTACTTGGGTAATCAACGGTAAACTTAGCACGCGATATGGTAACACGGCGTTCTTCCAAAGGTTGGCGCATTACCTCAAGTGCGGTGCGTTTAAACTCGGGTAATTCATCCAGAAACAAAACGCCATTATGCGCCAGCGAGATCTCGCCCGGCTGCGGATTACTGCCACCGCCAACAAGCGCAACGTCTCTGATAGTATGGTGGGGCGAACGAAAAGGTCGTGTGGTTACTAACGCATCGGCAGTAGATAGCTTACCTGCAACCGAATGGATCTTGGTGGTCTCTAACGATTCATGTAAAGATAAGGGCGGGAGTATCGAAGGCAACCTTCGCGCCAGCATAGTTTTGCCGGCACCCGGCGGACCTATCAATATTACATTATGGCCGCCTGCCGCGGCTATTTCCAAAGCGCGTTTTATGTTTTCCTGGCCGCGCACATCGCTAAAGTCGCTGTCGTAATTTGCAAGACTGTCATAGAACTCCTCGCGAGTGTTCACCACCTCGGCTTGTATGGTTTGTGTGCCGTTGAAGAAATCAGCCACTTGCTTAATGTTCTCCGCGCCGTAAACTTCAAGGTCATTTACAATGGCGGCCTCGCGGGCATTTTGTTTGGGAAGGATAAATCCTTTAAAACCTTCTTTGCGTGCCTGTATGGCAATGGGTAATGCACCTTTGATGGGTTGTAAGCCGCCATCTAAAGAGAGTTCGCCCATGATAAGGTATTTATCCAGATCTTCCGACTCAATTTGCCCCGACGCAGCTAAAACACCCGTAGCGATGGTAAGATCGTAAGATGAGCCTTCTTTCTTGATATCGGCAGGAGCCATGTTAACCACTACCTGTTGGCGTGGCATACGGTAGCCGCAATTTTTGAGCGCGGATTCTATTCTGAAATAACTTTCTTTAACAGCTACATCGGGCAAACCAACAATAAAATATTTAGTGCCGGCGGCAATATTCACTTCAACTGTAATGGTGATAGCCTGTATCCCATAAACTGCGCTTCCAAAGGTCTTAACTAACACGTGACAGGTTGTTTGTAATGTGAAAGATAGGATTTTTTCGAGACATATTCCGGTTTGATAAGTTTGTGCTTAACTGTTTAAACACGTATAAATTTATCAGTTTACATGTAACACTGCGTATAAACTCTCCGTCTTAACAGCATCAAACATCTGGCACAATTGGAACAACCATGAAATTTACTCACCCCGAAAAGATTAAAAATATTGAGACGCGAGGGATACGCGTAACGGTGATACTAAGTACGGAACGGAGTGACGGTAAGCTCACTATACTTGAGAATGAAGTTGGCATTGGTGCCGCATCTCCTATGCACAGCTGCAAAGGTGAAGATAAAGTAATACTTGTTAACGAAGGCAAATTTTTGTTCAACGCCAATGGGGAGCAGTATCTGGCTGAGAAAGGCTGCAACATCCACATTCCTAACAATACCATGTACAGTTTCGAGAACATAGGCACTGTAACCGGCAAATTGCTAATTACACTTACTCCGAAAGTAAACGAAACTTTCTCAAAGGATGTAAACCAATCTATAGTTGTACGCTGCCCGTAGGTATATGTACAAAAAGGGGCGCTACATGTAGCGCCCCTTTTTGTATTGTAAGTTCTCGTCAGTTAAAACGATGATGGATTAACCGCTGCAGTTTTATTACCAAGTGTAATGTAATCCGTAAGGATCTGACCGGCTTCTTTCTGCAGGAAGTCTAAATCTTCATTTTTCGGTTTAGCTTCGCCTTTTTTAAGCGGGCGTAAACCTAAGGCCACCCTGCGCAGGTTATTGCGCTCAAACGCTTTTTGTTCGTCACCATCGCGTTGCTTTTTAAGCTCGGCTTCGTTTAGTGTGATGGTTTTTTCAGCTTCTTGTTTCTTCGATTCCTGGATGTCCTCAAGCAGGTATTTATAGCTTTGGCTGGTGTTCATCCTTTCGTCATGCAGCTTACGTAACTGGGGTATCACGGTAGCAAAATTACCTGTTGATGTGAATGGTGTTTTTGCGATCACATCAAATGGCATTGCAGACGGCTCGGTGTCTTCGCCATACTTATCTAACGGGATAATTGACGGGAACTGAACATCAGGTATTACCCCTTTATGTTGAGTTGAGTTACCGCTGATGCGGTAAAACTTAGCAATGGTTAAGTTAAGTTGGCCAAATTTATTCTGGCTACCTGTGGCAACAGTTTTGGGTTTTGCCAAAGCCATCAGTTTGTCCTTAAGGCTTGGGGTAATTACTTTGTCCAGGTCGATGGCATTTTGCACCGAACCTTTACCATAGGTTTGTGTACCGATGATCAACCCGCGACCGTAATCTTGAATAGCGCCCGAGAAGATCTCTGATGCCGACGCACTAAAGCGGTCAACAACAACAGCTAACGGGCCGCTGTAGGTAATGTCTTCGTCCTCATCTTTATCAACCTCTACCTGGTTACGGGCGTCACGCACCTGTACTACCGGCCCGGTTTTGATAAATAAACCGGTTAGCTCAATAGCTTCCATTAATGAGCCGCCACCATTTTGGCGAAGATCGATAACCACACCATCAACATTATCTTTCTTAAGGCTATCTAATATTAGCTTTACATCACGGGTGGTGCTTTTGTAGTTAGGGTTACCAGCTTTATAGTCGGCAAAATCAAGGTAGAAGGCAGGGATTGATATAACACCGATCCTTACTTTTTTACCGTTGTTATCATAGGTGCGGATATCTTTCTTGGCAGAGATATCTTTAAGGATAATCTTTTCACGTACCAATTCTATAACCCGGGGTTTAGCGGTAGCAGACGCGGTTTTGGCTAACAACTGCAGCCTTACGGTAGTACCTTTAGGGCCACGGATGAGCGCGATAGCATTATCTATTCTCCATCCTACGATATCTTGCCATTCGCCGGTTTTGCCTTGTGCAACGGCAATAATGCGATCATCAGCGTTCACCAGTTTACTTTTATCGGCAGGGCCACCGGGTGTAACCTGTTTAATTGTTACGTACTCGTTCTCACTCAATAGCGAAGCACCGATACCTTCTAAAGAACGCGACATATCAATATTGAAGTTTGCGGCGTTTGATGAATTAAAATAGTTGGTATACGGATCAATCGCTTCGGTAAAAGCATCCATAAACGCCTGAAAAACATCCTGGTTTGATAGCTTGTTGGTTTGCGAGAGTATGTTGTTATAACGCTTTTTTAAAGTCTCTTTATTTGCAGCCAGTTCTTTCCCGGTAAGCTTAAGGTTAAGCAGATCGTACTTAACTCGTTTTGCCCAGATCTCATGCAGCTCAGCGTCTGATTTTGCCCAAGGCAAGCTATCGCGGTCATAAGTATAACTCTCGTTTTTAGTAAAATCGAAGTTCTTGCTTAGCTCTGCAACAGAGAAATTTACATACTCGGTATAACGTTTCTGGAAAATGTTGAATATATAGAACACACTGTTAAGATTACCGGCTTTGATATCATCATCAAGGATATTACGGAATTGCTCAAAGTTTTTAATATCATCCTGGGTAAGATAATTATGGTTCTCATCCAGCTTTTTAACGTAACGATCAAAAATGATATTTGATACTGAATCGTTAAGCGGAACTTTTTTGTAATTATAGTCAGTAATGAGCTTTGCAACGTAGCTTAATACTACACTTTGCTGCTCATCGGGTTTAAGATCATTAGGGCCTAATGGTTTATAAACAGGCCTTGACGGAGACGCGTTGCAGGCAAGCGCAGCCGCTAAAACCAGCATTAAATATAATTTCTTGAACATATCTTTTACACTATTAAAATCTGGACCGTGGTTAAACATCAATACTTGTGCCTGTTTTTAAATACCGTTATAAAAAAAAGAGACAGCTAAAACAGCCGTCCCTAATATATTGAATAAACAATATTACAATAATGTTTGCTTTGTTTTTTTATACGACTTGCATTTTACGTAAATGTTACAATGCCAGTAAGTTATTTAGATTTAGCGGTAACCTCAGCAGCATCGGCATATCTTAATTCTGATTTTGGCAGCCAGGTTTTATTGGTTTGTAAAAATTTAAGCTTCTCATCAACCAGTTTTAAATCTTGCGCCCTGCCTGTATTGCGGGCCATTTCACGGGCTTCGTTAAGATCTTGCTGAGCTTGCGGAAGATCGCCAAGATCGGCTTTTATCAGTGCCAGACATATCAGGTTATTTATGGTATGTGGATAATCATTTTGCTGGCGAGAGATATTGTTGCTTTGCAGGAAGTACCATTTTGCTTCAGATAAGCGGTTAGCTTTCACATACAACTGCGCCAGCTCGCTAAAACGGTAGCTTGCCTCACCATATTGCCTAAAGCGCATATTGTGTTGTGCCGCACGCATAATCACACGCTCACCTGCTTCCAGTTCAAGCTGGCTAATCACTGTTGGAACAGGGGCAAGTTTTTTAGTGGTTGGTGCCTGATTAGCTGCCATCAGTTTTTTAAGAGGATTGTATCTAACCCCGGCAACTTGTGAATACCTTACATGCTTTTTAAAGTCGAGCTTATACCATTGTGCCGAGGCAGTAAGGTTAAAGGCTGCAAGCATAACTAATAGTAAAAAATATCTCATTTAAATATTTAAAGGGAAGGATAAACGATTTAACCGATAAACAAACTTAAAGATTAGTTTTCTGATTAACAATAGTTTAAATACAACGCAGTATTCAAAACAACACTTAAAAGCTATTAATAATCAAGAAACTATACTGGCTTTATACAGGCTTTTGAATTAAAAAGTTTCAATCAACCTTAAACGAATGGCCGCTTATGATAGTATGCTGACACAAAAATAATCATCCTTTGCTCTTGGGCTTTCGGCTTTGTAAATAAAAATGCCACAGCAGCATGCTGGCAATTGTTCTGTATGGTTTCCAGGTTTCTCCAATGGCTATTAATTCTTCTCTGGTAGTTTCCTTTGGAAGATCCTTCAGTAATTTTACGGCATTCACTATCGCCAGGTCACCTATTGGTAACACATCGGTGTGCTGCAGGGCAAACATTACGTACACATCAACCGTCCAGTTGCCGATGCCTTTGAGGGCTGTAAGCCGGCTGCGGATATCAGCATCTTCCATCTGCTCAAAAGCGGCAAGGTTTATCTGTCCTGCAATAATGGCTTCTGCCAAATATTTAATGTAAGCTGTTTTTTGCCTGCTGCAATAGCATTCGCGCATTTCAGCATCGGTAAGCAAAAGTACTTTACCGGGGGTGATCTCGCCAACGCGTTCGCGCAATTTATTCAGTGCTGATAGCGCCGATGCCAGCGACACCTGTTGTTCCAGAATAATATGTACTAAGCTTTCAAACGTATTTGCCCTGCTCCAGAAAGGCGGATAGCCATATTGCTCAATAACCCGTGCAAAATCAGCATCCATGTCCCCTAATTTATCGCAAAGGGCATGATAGTTCGCTTTTGTAAACTGTTGGGGCATGGAGTTGTTAGGTAATAAACTGCTTGTACTATTGAAATACGAACCATCTTTCGACGTTCACAAAACATGTCAGTCTGAGCTTGTCGAAGACCTCTACGTGTGATGATGGTTCGACAAGCTCACCATGACAATTTTGTATGAGATAAAATTACTAATTTTTTTAGGATTTCGATTTTCTATTTCTGATTTTTACCCTTATGAACAATCTGCCGCCTTTAGCCGAACGCATGCGGCCCGCATCACTTGATGATTATGTGGGCCAAAAACACCTTGTGGGTAAGGGCGCGGTTTTGCGCAAAGCCATTGAAAGCGGCTCCTTACCATCCATGATATTCTGGGGGCCGCCGGGGGTAGGTAAAACTACGCTGGCCTATATTATTTCCCAATCTCTTTATAGGCCATTCTTCTCGCTGAGTGCGATTAATTCGGGGGTAAAGGATGTGCGCGAGGTGATAGAAAAAGCATCTGTGCTAAAACAGCAGGGTGAAGTATTGCCGGTACTGTTTATTGATGAGATTCACCGCTTCTCCAAATCACAGCAGGATTCATTGCTTGGCGCCGTTGAGCGCGGTATTGTTACGCTGATTGGTGCTACAACAGAAAATCCATCGTTTGAGGTGATCTCGGCTTTGCTGTCGCGATGCCAGGTGTATATTTTGAAAGCTTTGGAAGAACAGGACCTGCTTGATCTGCTTACCAAAGCCATGAAAGAGGATTTGGTGTTAAGCAAGCGCAACATCACCATAAAAGAACACGAGGCCCTGCTGCGCCTCAGCGGCGGCGACGCACGCAAACTGCTCAACATATTTGAACTGCTTGTAAACGCTATCGACAATAAAAAGATAGTACTCACCAATGATGTAGTACTTGAGCATGTGCAGCAGAATATGGCGCATTATGATAAAGCAGGAGAGCAGCATTATGATATTATTTCGGCCTTTATCAAATCTATGCGCGGCAGTGACCCTAACGGTGCAGTTTACTGGCTTGCGCGGATGATTGCCGGCGGCGAAGACCCGTTGTTCATCGCCCGCCGTATGCTTATACTGGCGTCCGAAGATATTGGTAATGCCAATCCCAATGCTTTGTTGCTGGCACAAAGTTGCTTTAATTCGGTACAGGTTATTGGCATGCCCGAGTCGCAATTAATACTGTCGCAAACTTGTATCTATCTGGCGACATCGGCCAAAAGTAATTCGGCAACTACGGCTATCGGGACAGCCCTCTCGCTGGTGCGCGAAACCGGCGACCTGCCGGTGCCCTTGCACCTGCGCAATGCCCCAACCAAACTAATGAAGAACATAGGCTATGGTAAAAATTATAAGTATGCCCACAGCTACGAGGGCAACTTTGCCGAACTTGATTTCCTGCCCGATCAGATCCGCGGAACAAAGATCTACGAGCCGGGTAACAACCCGCGCGAAGCCGAGTCAAAAGAACGTTTAAAGAAACTATGGGGCAGCAGATACAACTATTAGCATCGTAACAGCAAGCTTTTGCGTTTTCACTTCGACTTAAAGGAAAGCCAATGATATCGTTTTGCTTTTTTAATATGAGCAGATAAGCAATTAGAATCGATAAAAACTTTTCAATCCTTGTAGCAATTTAGTTCTGATAATTTCGTTAAACAGATATAATGTTTTGAAAATAGCAAAAATTCAAAACTTTATATTATTATAAATTGTTTTTCCGTATAATTGGATACTGGTTGCTGGCGGGACAACGGCGACCAGTATTTTGAGTACTAACAGATTGTTTCACTCTCTAAACATTACTATCATGACAAAAGCCTATCAATCCATTTATGTAGCGTTTTACAGATGGAGTTTCAAAAATTTTGGTCAGGGCAGCTTGCCTCAGTTTAAATCACTATTTAACGTAAGCTTTTTGTTGGTGATATTGCTAACCAATGTAATGTTGTTAACCAAGCTGATGCTAAAAAGCCAATTGCTTACCCTCAACATGGGTACTGTAGTATTAATTACCGGTGGGGCGATGTTTTTTCTGCTGTTAAGCCATTTTGTACTGCTGAACAATAGGATGTTAAAATCGCTTAATGTTAAACTGGCTACCGTAAGCCGCCACAATAAAAACTTTTTTAGCGTTGTACTACTCGTAAACGTAATGTTTGCCTGCAGCCTGTGCTTCTTGTAAGATACCAACCAGTTATAAACCGATAAAAGGCTCAGCTATTACTTAGCTGAGCCTTTTTGTTTTGGAGCGATGCCAGCCGGCCGGGTTGCATACCTACTTAAAACTAATTCAGCATCTGCAGGTTATTTGTAAACTATGGCCAAACCATTGCTGGAGTTTACAGACCGCGGCATTTATTGCGAACAGGGCAAGTTTTACATTGACCCCTGGAAACCTGTTGACGATGCCGAAATTACCCACGCCCATGCCGACCATGCTTATTGGGGGCATAAACGTTACCTGGCACACCACCTGTCGCGGGAGGTGTTGTTGTACCGCTTGGGTGAGATCAACCTGCAAACTATTGAGTATGGCGAAACCATCGTAAAAAATGGCGTTAAGATCTCCATGTTTCCTGCCGGCCACGTTATCGGCTCGGCGCAGATACGGGTGGAGTACAAAGGCGTGGTTTGGGTAGTGTCCGGTGACTATAAGACCGAGGACGATGGGATCTCTACCCCTTTTGAACCGGTTAAATGCCATCACTTCATCTCAGAATGTACTTTCGGGATGCCGGTGTATACGTGGAAACCACAGTCGCAGATATTTGAAGATGTGAACGGCTGGTGGAAAAGTAATATAGAGCACGGACTGGCTACAGTAATAGTAGGCTACTCTTTAGGCAAGGCGCAACGCATCCTGCAAAACCTCGATCTTAATTTGGGAAAAGTTTATACACACGGCGTTATTGAGAATACCAACGAGGCCCTGCGCCGTAACGGTGTGATACTCAATCCAACGGAACGCATCACATCCGAATCATCAAAGGAAGCTGTAAGAAAAGGTATCATCATTGCGCCGCCATCATCGGTAGGTACGCCATGGATGCGCAAGTTTGGGCCATACAGTTTTGGTTATTGCAGCGGATGGATGGCCATCCGCGGGGCTAAGCGCCGAAGGGCGGCAGATCGCGGCTTTGTCATGTCAGATCATGCTGATTGGGATGGTCTGGTAAGCGCTATTGATGCTACCGATTGTGAGTGTGTTTATCTTACCCATGGTTATACAGCCACGTTTACACGATATTTAAATGAGATAGGTTTTAATGCCCGTGAGGTGCATACATTATACGGCGGAGAGGAAGAAGATGCAGAGGCCGCACCCCAGCCCTCTCCAGGGGAGAGGGAGTTGATAGCCGAGGATAAGGATGAACATCCAAGTAAAGTCCTCTCCTTTGGAGAGGATTTAGGTGAGGCAAAGAAAGGGGCTAAAACATGAAAGCCTTCGCCAATTTATTTCTTGCCTTAGACGAAACCAATAAAACCAACGAGAAAGTAAAGGTGCTGAAGGATTATTTCACCAGTGTGCCCGATACCGATAAGATGCACATGCTGGCCTTATTCACCGGGCGCAGGCCAAAGCGGCAGATCAATGCCACATTGATACGTACCTGGGCTATCGAAGCATCAAATATTCCGCAATGGCTTTTTGAGGAAAGTTACCATGTAGTGGGTGACCTGGCCGAAACCATGTCATTACTGATGCCGGCCAGTGAGAGCAGCAGCAGTAAGTCGCTTACCGAGTGGATAGCTGAGATCAACAACCTCGCCGATAAAAATGAGGAAGAGAAAAAACTTTGGCTAATGGAATCATGGGCCATGCTGGATAGTCAGGAACGTTTTGTGTTTAACAAATTGTTGACGGGGAGCTTCCGTATCGGGGTGTTACAGAATTTAGTGGTGAAAGCCCTGGCTGACGTCACCGGGATCGAAGCCCCCGCCCTTACTCATCGCATTATGGGTAAGTGGATGCCGGAAGATTATACCTATGAGCAACTGGTGCAGGAGCAAACCGCCTCAGACGATATATCGCGCCCGTACCCTTTCTTTTTGGCTTACCCCATACAAGAGACATCTGAAAAACAAAAATCGGCTGAGGACTTGCATTTGGCGCTTGGTGATGCTTCAGAATGGCAGGCTGAGTGGAAGTGGGACGGCATCCGCGCCCAGATGATCAAACGCGATGGCGAGATCTTTATCTGGAGCAGGGGAGAAGACTTGGCTACCGAGAAATTCCCCGAGCTGCATCCTTTCCTATATGATCTGCCCGATGGTACCGTGCTGGACGGAGAGATACTTAGTTTTAGCAATGGCAAACCGTTACCGTTTAATGTGCTGCAAACCCGCATAGGCAGAAAGAACCTTACTAAAAAAATATTGGCCGAAAGCCCTGTCGCTACAATCGTTTATGATTGCCTGGAATATGGGCGTGAAGATATCCGCCACAAAACGCAATCTGAGCGCCGCCAGGTATTAGAGAAGCTGCAAAGCCAAACCAGCGATCCGGAAACCTTCAGAATCTCATCATTAATACAGTTTGATACCTGGCAGCAACTGGAAACACAACGCGAGCAATCGCGCGCCATGATAGCCGAGGGTATTATGCTGAAACGCAAAAGTGCCACTTACCAGGTTGGCCGCCGCCGCGGCGATTGGTGGAAGTGGAAGATAGACCCGCTATCTGTCGATGCCGTAATGGTGTACGCCCAAAAAGGCCACGGCCGCCGCGCCGACCTTTACACCGACTACACCTTCGCCGTTTGGGACGGCGATAAACTGGTGCCCTTTGCAAAAGCCTACTCAGGCTTAACAGATGCCGAGATAAACAAGGTAGATTACTTTGTTAAGCGGAATACCCTCGAGAAATTCGGCCCGGTACGTACGGTAAAGCCGGAATTGGTTTTTGAGATAGGTTTTGAGGGAATCAATAAGTCATCGAGGCATAAATCGGGCATCGCCTTGCGTTTCCCGAGGATATTGCGCTGGCGGCATGATAAGCCAAAGGAAGAGGCTGACACGCTGGAGAGTTTGAAGGCGCTGTTGGAAATAGGGTATGAAGATGAAACGCCAGACTAATCTCATTGCTGTTGGCTTCAGCCAACGGAGAATTGTTAAAGCAAACTGGCTTTGGCCAAAACCCGCCAAGAGAGTTTGGGCTAAAGCCCGAAGAAAATCAACTTTGTTATCCGTTGGCTGAAGCCAACGGCAATGAATGAAAAAGTGGTAAAGCAAAAAAGCGACGAAGTAAACTCCGTCGCTTTTTGTTTTATAAGTATATCTGCTTATGCAAATCTGGCTTGTTTGGTTAGCGATGCAGGCTCCAGATGGAAGTTATCTGCAAACAGGTCGCGTACTTTGTCGATGATCTCGGTGCGGTTTACCGTTTGTGCATCGCGACGGCACTTAAGGTAATGCTCGCGGGCAATTTTTTCTGATAGGTCGCCGAGGGTTTTTACCTTAAGCTCTTTACCGAACTTGCCGGCAAGTATAAGCCCAGTAATAGATGCTACCATGCCAATATAACCAACTACGCTGTAAACAAAGCTAACCGTAATAAATACGAGTAACGATAGGGCGAATGCCCATACGATGCCTTGCTTGGGGCGTAACAGGTTCATATGCAGGCCCATCTGTTCTTCCACATCGGCAATAACCTCAATGCGGTTATCGCGTGGGAAAAGCTCACAAAGTTTTGTGGTTGGCTTAAGGTCGCAACGCTCTACTGCTTTTTTGGCATTAATGGCATTGCGCAGCTTGTAAAAAGCCTGCTGTGTGGTGCAGCTATCAGCCTGTGCTTGCTTAACTTTACTTACAACCAGATCGCACAATGCGCCAAAGGTTTTTACCTGGTTAAGGTCTTCACTCTCGAATTTGATATTGAATGATCTTTCGATCTTTATCAATACATCACCTATATCTTCCGGGTCGATAGTATTTAAATTAACTACCGGCGCGTTACTCTTCAAACTAACTTTCAATCCTATAGTACTAAATTAAACCATGGGGTAAGGCGCCGCAAATATACGGCGACTTACCCAGTAATTCAAAACTGATGCCAGCGCTGAATTATTTACTTAAATACATTGATTTTTCTTTATACAGGTGCCTGAAGTAAGGGTCCTGTAAATCAGGGATAAACCTGATAGCCTCACCTGTTGATTTCATCTCAGGGCCAAGTTGTTTTTCAACTTCCGGGAACTTATCAAATGAGAATACAGGCTCTTTTATGGCATAGCCTTTAAGCTTGCGCTCAATGGCAAAATCTTTCAATTTATTAACGCCAAGCATTACTTTGGCAGCAATGTTAATGTAAGGCACATCGTATGCTTTTGCTATAAATGGCACCGTACGTGATGCGCGCGGGTTAGCCTCAATTACGTAAACCTTATCATCTTTTATAGCAAACTGGATGTTAAGCAGACCGCGTACGTTAAGCGCACGGGCCACTTTTTCGGTGTATTCTTCCATCTGGCTGATAACGTTATCGCTCAGATCAAAGGGTGGCAATACCGCGTAAGAGTCTCCAGAGTGGATACCTGCGGGCTCAATGTGCTCCATCATACCAATGATGTGTACATCCTCGCCATCATGGATAGAATCTGACTCGGCTTCGGCAGCACGATCGAGGAAGTGGTCAATAAGTACACGGTTACCGGGGAGATTTTTCAACAAATTAACCACAGCTTTCTCCAGGTCCTCATCGTTTATCACAATGCTCATGCCCTGGCCGCCAAGCACGTAGCTTGGGCGAACCAATACCGGATAACCTACTTCGTGTGCTACTTCAAGTGCTTCTTCAGCGCTTTCGGCAACACCGTATTTTGGATATGGGATGCCCAGCTCTTTCAACAGGTCTGAGAAACGGCCGCGGTCTTCGGCAATGTCCATATTGTCGAATGATGTACCGATGATCTTGATACCGTGTGCGTGTAACTTCTCAGCCATTTTTAGAGCGGTTTGGCCGCCTAACTGCACAATTACACCTTCAGGTTTTTCAAGGTCGATGATCTCACGTACGTGCTCCCAGAATACCGGCTCAAAGTAAAGTTTATCGGCCATGTTAAAGTCGGTTGATACAGTCTCAGGGTTACAGTTAACCATGATCGCCTCGTAACCGGCTTCTTTAGCGGCAAGCAAGCCGTGTACACAGCTGTAGTCGAACTCGATACCCTGACCTATACGATTAGGGCCTGATCCTAATACGATGATCTTTTTCTTATCAGATACTTTCGACTCGTTTTCGCCTTCGTAAGTTGAGTAGTAGTATGGGGTTTGTGCAGCAAACTCGGCAGCACAGGTATCTACCATTTTATATACCCTTCTGATGCCAAGCTCCTTGCGGCGTTTGTAAACATCCTCTTCGGTAACATTACCAAGGATGTAAGCGATCTGAGGGTCTGAGAATCCTTTTTGTTTAAGGGTGTAGAAGAAATCATCAGGAATGTTGTTCAGTGAATATCTGCGCAGCTCATTCTCTAAGTTCACTACATCTTGGATCTGGTTCAGGAACCAGCGGTCTATTTTAGTTACCTTACGGATAGATTCCATTGGTACACCAAGGCTCATGGCATCGTAGATGTGAAACAACCTGTCCCAGCTTGGATGCTCAAGGCTATGCATAATTTCATCAAGATTGCGGCTCTGGCGACCATCAGCACCTAAACCTGCACGACCGATCTCTAAACTCTGACAAGCTTTCTGTAAAGCCTCGATAAAGCTGCGGCCTATACCCATTACCTCACCAACAGATTTCATCTGCAGGCCAAGCTCGCGGTTAGCGCCTTTAAATTTATCAAAGTTCCAGCGAGGGATCTTCACGATCACGTAATCTAACGTTGGCTCAAAGTAAGCTGAGGTAGTTTTGGTGATCTGGTTCTCAATTTCGTCAAGGTTGTAACCTATAGCCAGCTTGGCAGCAATTTTGGCGATAGGATAACCTGTTGCTTTTGATGCAAGGGCTGATGAGCGCGATACACGCGGGTTGATCTCGATAGCGATGATCTCCTCGTTAGCAGGGTTAACCGAGAACTGTACGTTACAGCCACCCGCAAAGTTACCAATGGCACGCATCATTTTGATGGCCTGGTTACGCATCTCCTGGTAGCAGCGGTCGCTAAGCGTCATGGCTGGTGCTACGGTTATAGAGTCGCCGGTGTGGATACCCATTGGGTCAAAGTTCTCGATAGAACAGATGATGATTACGTTGTCCCGGTTGTCACGTAATAGTTCCAGTTCATATTCTTTCCAGCCTAATACGGCCTGCTCAACCAATACCTCGTGGGTTGGTGAAGCCTGTAAACCACGACTAAGCGCGGCGTCAAAATCTTCTTTTTTGTGCACAAAACCTGCGCCTTTGCCACCCAGCGTGTAGCTTGGGCGAATTACCAGCGGGAAGCCAATTTCTTGCGCACCCTCTTTACCTTCAAGGAAAGAGTTGGCAATTTTTGATTTGGCAACACCTACACCGATGTCAACCATCAGCTGGCGGAACGCCTCGCGGTTTTCTGTTTTCTCGATAGCGGCAACGTCAACACCAACTACTTTTACACCATATTTTTCCCAAATGCCACGCTCTGATGCCTCAATACAAAGATTAAGCGCAGTTTGGCCCCCCATGGTAGGCAGTACGGCATCGATCTGTTGTTCCTGCAGTATTTGCTCCAGGCTATCGCAGGTTAACGGTAAAAGATAAACGTGATCGGCAATAACCTTGTCGGTCATGATGGTTGCCGGGTTGCTGTTGATGATAGATACGGAGATACCTTCGTCTTTAAGCGAAAGTGCAGCTTGCGAACCCGCATAATCAAATTCACATGCCTGGCCGATAATGATGGGGCCAGAACCAATAATTAGTACGGATTTGATGGATGTATCCTTGGGCATAGGGCTTTAAATCAAAAAGTTAAAAACGGGCATTTAGCCATTTAACAACAAGTTCTATGCGCTGAGATTGTGGAGTATTTTCCCGCCTCAGCATCGGGGTGCAAAGATAGTAACTTACAAGTATTTGCGGCGTTAAATTTTCAAATTTAATATGCGGCAAATAATTAATGGATTTAGCAGGTGTTAAGGATATATTATTAGGAAATAAGTTGGAAAAGAGAGAAGTAAAATTGGCGATGCGTTTAAGTATTAAATGCTAAAAATATAAGGCACACGGGGCACGCGTGCGCCAGCAATCGATATTTATTTAGCCAGCAAGACTGCTCCTTACTTAATTAACTTATTATTCCCATCAGGGAAAACCAGAATAGGTTCGTACGTGCGGGCTTCATCCATCTCCATGTAGGCGTATGACATGATGATCACGATATCCCCAACCTGTGCCAAACGTGCAGTCGCTCCGTTAAGGCAAATAGTACCACTGCCGCGTTCGCCTTTTATTACATAGGTTTCAAAGCGGGCACCGTTGTTATTATTAACGATCTGCACTTTTTCGTTCGGGATGATATTAGCAGCATCTATCAGGTCTTCGTCAATAGTTATACTGCCGACGTAGTTCAACTCGGCCTGTGTAACCTTAACCCTGTGGAGCTTTGATTTTAATACCTCAATAATCATGGCGCAAAGTTAGGAATAATTTTAGTGGATAGTTTATATCCAATAGTCCACAGTAAGTAAAGATTTGTTTGGTTCATGGCTGATAGGTCATGGTTCATAGCCGAAACAATAATTCGGTAGTTCATGGTTGGAGCCTCTATTACTACAAGTTATTAGCATCGTAGCGGACCATGAACAAAATATGATGATTTATGAACCATCAACTATGAACTTAACACAATTAATATATCACCACATTGTCTATCAATCTTGTTTTACCTACGCGTGCAGCGGTTAAAGCTACTACCGATGCTGATACAGCAGTAGCCGGCAGCAAGGTTTTACCATCTACAATGCGGAAGTATTCAGGCTCAACACCTTCCTCTTCAGCAAGCATGTCCATAGCTTGTTCTTCCAATTCAGCTTCGCGATCGATGTCGAAATGCTCATTTATATAGTTGAGGGTTTTAGACAGGACAAGAGAATGTTTGCGCTCATCTGCAGATAAATGCACATTGCGCGAACTCATGGCCAGCCCATCCGGTTCACGTTCTATTGGGCACATCACCATCGTTACCGGTATACTCAGCAGCTCAACCATACGGCTCACGATCAGGAATTGCTGATAATCCTTTTGGCCCATGTACAAATTGGTAGGCTTCACAATATCAAGTAATTTATAAACCACCTGCGTAACACCCTGGTAATGGCCCGGGCGAAATTCCCCCTCAAGCAGATGCTCAAGCGGGCCAATATCTAAATGCCATTGCTCATTACCGTCATACATTTCGTTCACTTCGGGATTAAACAAAATATCGCAGCCGGCGGCTTCAAGTTTGTCCATATCGGCCTCGATCGGTCGGGGATACTTCTCCAGATCTTTGGAGTCATTAAACTGGGTGGGGTTAACAAATATGCTGCAAACGGTAATGTCGTTTTCGGCTTTAGCGCGTTTGATCAATGCAATGTGGCCATTGTGCAGCGCACCCATAGTAGGTACAAAACCAACACTTTGCTGATTATGTGCAGATAGGTATTCGCGGATGGCCTGCCGGGTTTTGAATGTTTTCAATTCAGGGAAAATTTGTGGCAAAAATTTGGCAAAGGTGTATAATTCTTTAAAAACTACCAAAACATAGTTGCACAAGTGGTTGCCAGTGTTTATAATAATGCTTATATTTGCAAACTCAAATTTTTTTGACTTCTTACATTTACATTAATATCTATTAGTGATGGGTAAATCAAAACTACTGTTCATAACTCATGAAATGTCTCCTTTTCTTGAAATTTCTAAAATTGCCGAAATAACGCGCCAATTGCCACAAGCAATGCAGGATAAGGGTTTCGAGATCCGTATCCTGATGCCACGTTTTGGTAACATCAACGAAAGAAGAAACCGTTTACATGAGGTTATCCGTTTATCGGGCATGAACATCATCATCAATGATAATGATAATCCGCTTATTATCAAGGTGGCCTCTATCCCGGCTGCGCGTATGCAGGTTTATTTCCTGGATAACGAAGAATATTTTCAACGTAAGCACGTGTTTAACGACAAAGACGGAAAGTTTTATGCCGATAACGATGAGCGCATGATCTTTTTCTGCAAAGGTGCGTTAGAAACGGTAAAAAAATTAGGCTGGGCGCCTGATGTGGTTCATTGCCATGGCTGGATGAGCGCATTAGTACCTGCTTATTTAAAAACTACTTACAAAGACGATCCTACATTCAAAAACTCAAAAGTGGTTTACTCTATTTACGGCAACGACTTTAAAGATAAGCTTGACCCTGAATTTGCGCGCAAGGCAGTGATGGGCAATATGACCGAAGAGCATACCGAAGCATACAAAGAAGGAACTAATACGGCGCTTTATGCAGGTGCTATCCAATACAGTGATGCAATAGTTTTAGGCAGTGCGGATGTTGATGCCGATGTGTTAAATATTGTTAAAAACAGCAATAAATCGGTGTTAGATTACGTTTCCACTTCTGATTTCGAAAATTATTACAATTTTTACGAAGAAATCACCGACGAGCAATTGGTGGATGTTGCATAAGCTATAAAAGATTATATGAAATTTTACAAATTAGGCTTATTAACCCTGTTAATAAGTCTTTTTATTTTCGGCGGCTGTAAAAGGCAGGATGGTATAGGTTTAGATGTAGACCCTGCTAACCAGATAAATGGGACACTGCTGGTTGATACCAGCCTGGTTATGACAACCGAGTATGAAGATTCTGTTGCAACCAATAACTTAACTACCAGGGCTCCGATAGCAAATTTTAACGACCCTATTTTTGGAAATACCGAGGCAAATATGGCCGCCCTGCTCAACTTACCCGGCAGCGTTGCATACACATTGCCTACCGGTACAATTTCAATAGACTCGGCTGTATTGGTATTGCCTTATTCTACTGATGGTTTTTATGGAGACTCCTTACTATCAACATTTAAAGTAAATGTTCATCAGTTGTCTGAAAATATTGTAACAACAAAAAGTTATTACAACACCAACCAGTTTAAATTTAATACAACGCCGATAGGCTCTAAAACGTTCAAAGCCCGGGCCCACGATACTTTACAGGTTTATAACATTGTAAAAGGCGGGCCTGATACTATTGTTAAATTGGTGCCGCAGATACGGATACCTATTAACACTAACTTTGTTTATAACAACTTTTTTAATGCTCCCGCAAATACCTTGCGTAGTAATGCAGCTTATCAAAATTATGCAAAGGGGCTTTATTTAACTATTGATAAAAATGCTTCTACAGGTGTAGGCGGCAATATGTTCTTCAATATTGATTCTAACGCCAAGATACAGGTTTATTATAAGCTCACCGCATCGGGCACGGTTGATACTGCCTCAATTGCATTGCCTATAACATCAAACGTTAACCAGATAAAGCATACATATAGTGCAAAAGTTGATGCAGCTTTAAATAAAACCTCTACAGATGGTTTAGTATATCTGCAAGGTTTAGTGGGCTTACGGTCTAAAATATCATTCCCTGATGTTAAAAATATCCTTGGTGCTGTTGGCAAAAATGCAGTAATAAACCGGGCCGAATTGGTGGTGAAGGTTGCACCTGGCACTACAACGCCTTTTGCACCCAACACGCAATTGTCACTTTACAGACTTGATCTTGCAAGGCAGCGTATTCAATTGCAGGATGCTTCTACAGCGGACATACGTAACGCAGGTAGATTTGGCGGAGAATATAACCCGGCTGACGGCACCTATCACTTTTATGTTACGGCTTATTTGCAAGATCTTATCAGTGGCAAATCGATTGATTATGGAACCTATTTAGCAGCTTCGGGCCCATCTACGATTTCCAGTTCCGGCGCGCAAACTATTGATATTTCGGTTACACCGTCTTATGCCCAGCGGACTGTCGTGATCGGTAAAAACTCTGCAGACAGGGTTAAACTGAATATCATCTATACCAAGACAAATCCATAAAAACTTTTTAAAGTATATTGAAAAGACACCCTATTTAGGGTGTCTTTTTTTGTATGTGGGTTTTATTACCGATAATAGATTTATTACCCTATTTTTGCCTCTCAAGTTAAATTGAAACGTTAAAATTTACATCTATTTATGTGTGGTATTGTAGGTTATATAGGCTTTAGAGATGCCTATCCGATAGTTATAAAAGGTTTGCATCGTTTGGAGTACAGGGGTTATGACAGTGCCGGTATCGCCCTGGCAGACGGCGACCTGAGACTTTTTAAAAAGGCAGGAAAGGTAAGCGATCTGGAAGCTTTTGTTGAAGGCGAAAATACAAACGGAACTATTGGCATGGGCCATACCCGCTGGGCCACGCACGGTGCACCAAGCGACAGGAACTCACACCCGCATACATCCGGTGATGGTAAGTTAACCATTATCCACAACGGTATCATCGAGAACTATGCAGTGCTCAAAGAAGCTTTGGCATCTAAAGGGCACGAATTTAAAAGCGATACCGATACGGAAGTGCTTATCCACCTTATTGAGGAGATAAAAGAAGTTACCGGTCTTGATCTGCGTGAGGCAGTAAGGATTGCCCTCAACCGGGTGGTTGGTGCTTACGCAATCGTAATTATGAGCGAAGATGAGCCGGATGAACTGATAGCCGCCCGTAAAGGCAGCCCTATGGTGATCGGTGTTGGCAAAGGCGAGTACTTTATTGCATCTGACGCAACACCAATTGTTGAGTATACTAAAAACGTCATTTACTTAAATGATAACGAAATTGCTTACATCCGCCGCGATGACCTGCTGATAAAACACATCGATAACACTGTACAAACTCCGTATATACAAGAGCTTGAGCTTAAACTTGAGATGCTTGAGAAAGGTGGCTATGATCACTTTATGTTAAAGGAGATCTACGAACAGCCGCGCTCTATCCGCGATTGTTTGCGTGGCCGTATCTACCCCGAGCAGGGTAACGTACAGTTGGGTGGTATTAAAGAATATATCGAGAAGATCAAAAATGTTGATCGCATTATCATCGTGGCCTGCGGTACGTCATGGCATGCTGGCCTGGTAGGCGAATATCTGATAGAGGAGTATGCACGTGTACCTGTTGAAGTTGAGTATGCTTCTGAATTTAGGTATCGCAACCCTATCATCACCTCAAAAGACCTGGTGATAGCCATTTCGCAATCTGGTGAAACGGCCGATACAATGGCGGCTATTGAGTTGGCTAAAGAAAAAGGTGCTACTATATTCGGTATCTGTAATGTGGTAGGTGCATCGATACCGCGTATTACCCATGCAGGTGTTTACACCCACGCAGGTCCGGAGATAGGTGTGGCATCAACTAAAGCATTTACCGCCCAGGTTACTGTTTTAACGCTGATCGCATTTTATATTGCACAGCAACGCGGTACCATTACCCAAAGCAAATTTATTGAGTACTTAACCGAGCTTGACGAGATACCTCAACTGGTTGAAAAAGCTTTGGAGTGCAATGATGAGGTAGTTAAGATAGCCGAGCGTTTTAAAGATTCTGCCAATTGCTTGTTCTTGGGTCGTGGTAACTCGTTCCCGGTGGCCTTGGAAGGAGCGTTGAAACTTAAAGAGATCTCTTATATCCATGCCGAAGGTTATCCTGCTGCTGAGATGAAACACGGCCCAATTGCCTTAATTGACGCCGATATGCCGGTTGTGTTCATAGCTACCAAAAACTCGCAATACGAGAAAGTAGTGAGCAACATACAGGAAGTGAAAGCACGTGGTGGTCACGTTATTGCCATCGTATCAGAAGGTGATACCGATGTTAAAGAGATGGCTGATTATACCATCGAGATACCGCTAACCAGCGAAACTTTTGTGCCGCTGCTGGCTACTATCCCGCTGCAGTTACTATCGTACCATATTGCGGTAATGCGTGGCTGTAATGTCGACCAGCCGCGTAACCTTGCCAAATCTGTTACTGTAGAATAATCGATAAAATATCGCTTAAAATGAAAAGCGCCCCGGTTCTTATCGGGGCGCTTTTGTTATCAGGATTTTGATTTACTCCTTTACCTTAGTATCAATAGTGATGGTTACAGGACCATCATTCACCAGGCTTACCTTCATATCGGCACCAAAAATGCCGGTGGCTACTTTTTTGCCGATGAGGCTTTCAAGGGTAGCTATCATCTTCTCGTAAAGCGGAATAGCCTTGTCTGGCCTCGCGGCACGCAGAAATGATGGGCGGTTGCCTTTCTTAGTGGCAGCAAACAGCGTGAACTGCGAGATAAGCAGGATGTTGCCATCAATATCAGCCAAAGCTTTATTCATCAAACTGTCCTCATCGCCAAAAACACGCAGGCTAACAATCTTTTGCGCCAGCCACTGCAGATCTTCATCCGAATCGGCATCCTCAATACCTAATAATATCATAAAACCAATACCAATTTCACCGGTAATTTTGCCATCAACCCGGCAGGCCGCTTCGGATACTCGTTGTATAACTGCTCTCATTTGAATAGAATCAGGAAGTCAGGATACAAGAATCAAGACCTGTGGGCAATAATAAGAATTTTCTTTCCTGATTCTTGACTCTCATTGTCTTGCTTCTCTTAACACACTAAGCCCTCGTATCATTCCCATTATAAATGCTCAGGTAACTTTCGTAGCGGGTAATGGCTATTTCATCTTCGTCTAATGCTTCTAAAACGGCACATCCTGGTTCATTAATGTGGCGGCAGTTGTTAAATCGGCATTCGTTCATACGCTCACGCATTTCGGGAAAGAAATGGCTGAGCTCTTGTTTTTCTATATCGATAACACCTAACTCGCGTATGCCGGGGGTATCTACAATAAATCCACCCTCGGGTAGCTCAAACATCTCTGCAAAGGTGGTAGTGTGCATACCCTTATCACTCCATTCAGATATGATATGCGTTTTAAGGTCGAGATCAGGCAACAGACGGTTGATCAAACTGGATTTACCCACGCCCGAGTGACCTGTGAGCAAGGTTACTTTATCTTTTAGAAGGTTCTGAACCTGCTGTATATTAGTGCCTTCTTTGGCAGATACCTCATAGCAGGGGTAGCCAATGCGTTCGTAAATATCTTTATAATCGCCGAGGATGGCTAAGCCCTCATCGCTGAAAAGGTCGAGTTTGTTAAATATCAAACTGGCGGGGATGTCATAAGCTTCGGCGGTGACCAAAAAGCGATCAATAAAACCAAGCGAGGTGCGTGGCGATGCCAGCGTAACAATTAAAAATGCCTGATCTAAGTTGGCCGCGATAATGTGCGCCTGTTTTGACAGGTTTACAGATTTGCGGATAATATAGTTCTTACGCGGGTGCAGGTTGGTGATAACACCGGTTTCCTGATCAGGCTCCATTTCAAAATCAACCACATCACCCACCGCAATAGGGTTGGTGGTAGTGATGCCTTTTATCCGGAACTTACCCTTGATACGGCAATCTACCACCTCATGGCCTGATTTTACCTGGTACCAGCTCCCGGTTGATTTTGTAATTAAACCCTGCATAAGAGGCGCAATTTACATACATTAAAGCCTTTGGAAGAAATAATTGCAAATTGCCCTTGCTTATTTAAATAATATCTACTTACTTTACCGACATTATATATGACAATTAACAACACAACAATTACAACTATTATTACCACCGGTATAAACCTCGGAGGAAGATAGTCGTATGGTGTAAAAACATAAAATGAAACCAAACAGAAAGCCTTCCTCCGAAACGGGGAAGGCTTTTTTTGTGGCTTGGGGCCTCACCCTGCCCTCTCCAAAGGAGAGGGTTGTAAAAAGTTTTTTAAAGCTCCTCTCCTTTGGAGAGGGGTTTGGGGAGAGGCTACTTAGCTTGAGAGAAATTAAATAGATATTCTATATAAAAATGAAAGTATTAAAATTCGGAGGTACATCAGTAGGGTCGGTAGGAAGTATAAAAACCCTGCTTGATATTTTAAAAGCCGAGGACAAAGCCGTAAGCAGGCCGGTAGTAGTGCTATCAGCAATGGGCGGGGTAACCAACCTGTTAATTGCCATGGCCGAAGGTGCTGCAGAAGGCAAAGAATTTACTGCTCAGTTAGCTGAACTGGAGAAGCGTCACTTTGATGTAGTGAAAGCTTTGCTTGAAGTGCAGAACCAAAACCCTGCTTTTACGCGCCTTAAGATCCACTTTAACCAACTGGAAGAATTGCTGCAGGGTGTTCTCACACTGCGCGAGCTTACCCCCAAAACCCGCGACCAGATCGTTAGCTTCGGTGAGCGTTGCTCGGCGCTAATGGTGAGCAAAATTGCTGCCCAGCATTTCAAAGATGTGCTTTTTGTTGATGCCTCCGAATTAATTAAAACTGATAGCGCTTTCGGTAATGCCAAAGTAAACAGCGATTTAACCGAGCTACTAATCAACAGCTTCTATCAGGAACATAAAAACGAATTACTGATAGTAACCGGGTTCATTGCCGGTAACGATGCGGGCCAGATCACTACGCTTGGCCGCGGTGGCAGCGATTACACTGTAGCCATATTCGGTGCGGCGCTTAATGCCGAAGAGATTCAGATTTGGACTGACGTGAATGGCATGATGACCGCCGACCCACGTATGGTGAAAAAGGCCTTCCCGCTTGAGGAACTCTCATACACCGAAGCCATGGAGCTTTCCTATTTTGGCGCGAAGGTGATCTACCCGCCAACTATGATTCCGGCGTTTTTGAAAAAGATCCCGATAGTGATCAAAAATACTTTTGAGCCGGCGTTTGCAGGTACGGTTATCCGTCATGATTGTAAATCGTCCAATCTGCCTATCAAGGGTATCTCGTCCATCAATAATATCAGCATCCTTAACTTGCAGGGCAGCGGCATGGTGGGCAAATCAGGCTTCAGCGGCAGGTTGTTCTCATTGCTGGCAAGGGAGCAGATCAATATCATTTTGATCACCCAGTCGTCATCAGAGCATAGCATCACCTTTGCGGTACAACCTCAGGATACCGATAAAGCCAAACAACTGATTGAGCAAGAATTTGAGCTGGAACTATTGGCCAACAAACTTGAGCCACTGGTAATAGAAAGCAACCAGGCCATATTAGCCATAGTAGGCGAGAATATGAAGCAAACCCCGGGCATGAGCGGTAAGCTGTTCCACGCGCTGGGCCGTAACGGTGTTAACGTGCGTGCCATTGCGCAGGGTTCATCAGAGTACAATATCTCGGTGATCATCTCGGCTACCGATCTGTCGAAAGCATTAAATGCCGTTCACGATAGCTTCTTTATCGAACTTACTAAAACACTGCATGCATTTTGCCTGGGTACCGGCAACATCGGTAAAACTTTGTTTGCGCAGTTAAATGCACATAAAGATTACCTGCAGAAAAATAACGGCATCCAGGTAAAAGTGGTGGGCATCAGCAATACCCGCAAAATGGTGTTTAATAGCGATGGCTTGTCGTTAGATAACTGGCAGGATGAATTGCAGGCATCAACCCACCAGGCTGATCTGCCGGGCTTCATCGCCAAAATGAAGGATTTGAATTTACCTAATTGCGTATTCATCGATAATACCGCCAGCCCCAAACCGGTTGAGTTTTACGAAGAAGCGTTTAAAGCAAACGTATCGGTGGTAACCTGTAACAAGATAGGTAACTCGGCTTCGCTGGCGCAGTACCAGAACTTTAGGGATACCGCCCGCAGGCATGGCGTCGATTTCTTTTACGAGACCAACGTGGGTGCAGGCCTGCCTATCATCCGTACCCTAAAAGATTTAATGGGCAGCGGCGACAGGATCCAGAAGATAGAGGCTATCCTGTCAGGTACCATATCGTTCATCTTTAACCACTTTAAAGGTGACGCTAATTTCCACGATGTAGTAAAGGAAGCCCAGGAAAAAGGGTATACCGAACCCGACCCGCGCGATGACCTGAGTGGTAAAGATTTTATGCGTAAGATCCTGATCCTGGCCCGCGATGCCGGTCATGAAATGGAAGAAGCTGATGTATCGATAGAAAGCGTATTGCCGAAAGCTTGCCTGGAAGCAAAAGATGTGGATGATTTCTACGCAGCCCTTAAAGCGGAAGATGCTTTTTTTGCCGATCTGAAGAACCGTGCAGAAAGTGAAAAGAAGGTACTGCGTTATATAGGCAAACTGGAGAATGGTAAAGCATCCATCACCCTGCAAATGGTTGATGAGAACCATCCATTCTACATGCTCAGCGGCAGCGATAACATTATTTCTTTCACCACCGACAGGTACCGCGAGCGCCCGCTGGTAGTAAAAGGCCCCGGCGCAGGTGCCGAAGTAACCGCTGCCGGCGTATTTGCTGACTTGATAAATGTCGGGGCTAATTAGTAGAGAGAGTCAAGAAATAAGAACCAAGAGACAAGACAAATAGAAGAAGAATAAGGGACATGCGCGCTGGGTTCCCCTCTCGAGAGGGGCAGGGGTGTGTTTCTTAACAATATTTAAATTATGAGTAACGATATACAAGATTTACAGCAACCAGCCGCGAAGGCCAATGCGGGCTTAGACAGTGTTCACGTCTTCGCACCGGCAACTGTGGCCAACGTGGTTTGTGGGTTTGATGTGCTGGGCTTCGCCGTAAACGAGCCTGGCGACGAGGTAGTAATGCGCCGTACCAGTAAACCAGGCATCACCATCAGTAAAATAACTGGCGATAACGGCCGCCTGCCGACGGATCCGACTAAGAATACCGTGAGTGTAAGTGTTGAGCATTATCTTAAAAGTGTGGGCCGTTTGGATGTAGGTGTGGATATTGAGCTGCACAAAAAAATGCCGATAGGCAGCGGATTGGGCTCAAGTTCGGCAAGTACCGTGGCAGGTTTGTATGCCATTAAAACTTTATTGGGCGATGATTCTGATCCATCTAAACTCCTGCCTTTTGCGATGAAAGGTGAGGAAATGGCCTGCGGTCATGGTCATGCGGATAATGTGGCACCGGCGCTGTTTGGTGGTTTTGTTTTGATCCGCAGTTATGAGCCTTTGGATGTGGTTAGATTACCTCACCCTAAAGATCTGTGGTGCGCCATCGTGTTCCCGGATGTTGATGTACCCACCCGCGAGGCCAGGCAGATCATCCGCAACAAAATAAACATGAAAGATGCCGTAACCCAATGGGGCAACATTGCCGGCCTGGTGAGCGGCCTGTTTATGCAAGATATAGACCTGATAGGCCGCAGCATGCAGGATGTACTGGTTGAGCCAGTGCGCAGCATGCTGATTCCCGATTTTTACGAGATGCGCAAAATGGCAATGGACCTTGGCGCCGTAAGCTTCGGCATATCAGGCTCGGGCCCGTCGGTATTCGCCTTTACCCGCGATGAACAAACTGCAAGGCTTATCACCGGGAAACTGAAACAGCACCTCAACAGCATTAAAATAGGCGCTAATACTTATGTATCGACTATTAATGATGCAGGACCGAGGGTGTTGGGTTAAGTGGGAGAGAAGTCAAAAGTTTAAAGTAAAAAGTCAAAAGAAAAAACGACTCATCGACGCGTCATTGCGAGAGGAGGCCTCACCTAAATCCTCTCCAAAGGAGAGGACTTGAAAAGGAAAGATTACAACCCTCTCCTTTGGAG
>JAESTD010000070.1 GCA_016763755.1 Mucilaginibacter sp. | reverse complement strand
TTTGAGTATGATTTATTCATTTTTAATATGTTTCAAACTGCCAACTTTACCTGAAGTTATAATACGCCTTTTACTACAGGTCACGTTAGGCTAAGCTGCTCGTCAGAAGGGCATAAATTAATTAATTGTAAATATATTCAGCCAGTGAACATCTTGTTTCCATTGCGCTGCTAGGTTAATTTTGTTGACGATTTATAGCTTTTTATGATTGAAATGTCGTTAACTTTTCATAAAGAAAAAGCATATGCAAAACGAGATAAAGCACCCGTTTCTGTGATCATAAGTTGGGATGGTCAACGGGTTTAAATGAAACGGACAAAATTTGGCCCAAGTCGTTGGATTTAAGCCAAATAGTTTTCCTTGCGATTACCTTAGAAGAAGGAAGATATTATGATAAAAATAATTTTGTTCCCGGGTGCATCCGGACCTTCATCTAGTTAAGAAGTAAAACATTAGAATAGCTTTAAGCAACCGGTATGGCAAAGTAAAATTTACTGCCAAGCCCCGGCACGCTTTCAACCCCAATTTTACCGCCATGATGTTTGATGATCTCCGCACTTAAATAGAGCCCAATCCCAAATCCTGAAACCGTTTTCGCCGCTGTATCCTGAACCCGGTAATACCTGTCAAACAATTTTTCTATATCCTCTGAACGGATCCCGATCCCATTATCCTCGATAGTGACTAATACTTCATCCTGCTGTAAGATACAGTTCACAATTATAGCGGTCCCCTTAGGCGAATATTTGATCGCATTACCTAAGAAATTGGTTATCACCGACCCGATCTTATCTTTATCGGCCTGAACGACCACCTTATCGGAGATATTTAATTGAATATTGTAAGTTAGATCGGTAAGTTTGGCTTCTTCTATCGATTCCCGTAACAGGTCGCCGATTATGAATGGCTGCTTGACAATTTGCAACTGACCGGACTCGAGTCTTGAAATATTTAAAAATCCATCGATCAGTCTGGCCATTTTTTTGGTTTGAGATGTTGCCTTATCCATAGCGCCTGCCAACCAGGGGTCCTCCGACTTCTTCAGTTTCATTGCTGCTACCTGAACGATGCTGTTCAGCGATGTCAAAGGTGTTTTAAGTTCATGACTCACCATTCCGATAAAGCTGTTTTTACGCTGCTCTTCTTCTTGTTGCAGCGTTACATCCTGGACGACTCCGGAAAACGAAAGTTCGCCGGAAAGTGCGTCTTTGGATACCTGGCCGGTGGAGCGTAGCCATATAACCTTACCGTCATTGAATCGTTTTTGTTGATAGAGTTCGTTATAATATCCCCCATTGTCAATCGCGATATTTATTTGTTTCACAAGCTTGTCCTTATAATCAGGTAGCACCTGACCGATTGCCTGCTCATAAGTCATGGGCTCGGGACCCTCGTAACCAAATATCTTTGCAAGAACCTCATTATATTTAAGCTCTTTGGACAAAGGCTCGATCTGCCAGGTTCCTATTCTTGCTGCGGTAGTGGCGGTTTCTAATTGTTTATTGGCGGTCTGCAAAGCATCATTCAAATTTGAAATAACCTGCTTTGCTTTAACTGCTTCTGTAACTTCAACGGCCATGTTTAGAATACCATCCACTTTACCATTATCATCTACCCATGGTAAATAATTAAAGGTAAAGTAGCGATCGACTGTGGGTCCGCCCTCGTAATCAGCAAGCGCAACCAACGATTCCGAGAAGCTGTGAGGGATACCTTTGTGATAAACATCGTGCAGCACCTCTTCCAGCGGCGTTCCTTTCAGTTCAGCTACAGCATCAAAAAAGCCCCTGCCTGTAAGGTTTCTCCCGGGAAGAATAGCCTGATAGGTTGCATTATGGATCGTATATATGTACGATGGCCCGCGCATCAACGCAAGACCTGCCGGAGCTTCCATGATAACCCTGTTCAGAAATTGTTCATTGCGCGAAAGCTGATCGAGCTTGTTCTGTAATTCACTATTGATTTTTCGAAGCCGGTTCTGCATATCAACCAGTGCGTTATTGGTATTTTCCAGGGCTTTTATAAGCTCAAGTTCCTTTTCTTCCTTCTTTGTCAGTGCTTGCTCAGCGAATACCCTTTCGTTTACGTTTCTGGCCGTACAAATGATCGCTGTCGTCCTGCCGCTGTCGTCCTTGACCGGATAATATTCTATGTCGAAGTAATTGGTTACCAGATTTCCATCAAAGTCGATATCCGCAGGAGATTCTTTGAGGATCAATTTATCTCCTGTTTTCCATAGCGTTTTAAGTATTGCAAAATAAGGCCCGAATTCAGGGGCGAAATCTTCCAAACGCTGGCCCTCGACAATTTCGGACTTATTGAGGATACGAAGCATGGCATCGTTAATGAAGCCAACATGTAATTCCTCGCTAGTGTATAGCAAAGTCGCATCTTGTGAATGTCTCAAGATATGCAATAGGTTTGAAACCGAAGTATCTGTAGATGCGCTGCTCATCAATAAATTTTTTTTTTAATAAAAGTACTATTACATCAGGAATACATGATCATAAATCATCAATTTTCCTCCGATCAGGAATAATCAGCATGATCGGTAGTTGCAAGACAGTCGTTCCTGCGCTGGCTTGCATTTACCACAAAATGACCCCGACTTACTGACCAGCAGGTTTCGCTCATAGCGACAAACGTTTTGCAAAAGAAAACTTGATCGATCAGGATCCTGATCATATTCATCTTGTCGGACATATATCGTATTGCAGTTAGGCAACCCATCGGGAAAATATGGGCGTATGAAAGTAATCGTCTATATTTGATTGAATGATCTATTTTCGAATGAAGGATGAATCGTAAATTTCAAGTGATCGGTCAATATCTCCAAATGCTGAGAAAAAGTAAAAAATGGACACAACAAGACGTGGCCGAATACTTAAATATCACCAATGCTGCGGTGTCCAAGATAGAAGCGGGATTTGTTGATATGGGTCTGTCAAGACTTGAGCAATTCGGATCGCTGTACAATATAAGTATAGTCGAAATAATAATAAACCAACAACTGCCGGGCGTTGACCATGCAGATAAATTAGCAGGTCTTAACGAACGATTGCGTATAAAAGTCATCGAAACCCTTCACCTTCAAAATCGGCTGATAGATCTTTATGAGAAATTACATGCCTTAAACAAGCCGAAGTAACCGGTCCATTATTGTAAAATTTTGATACATTATGATTGCCTTTCAATTCGTGTTAAATTACGACCAATGCTGCGTTTGACGGTTATAAATTTATTAATAGCAACGATGGTCGCCGGAGTAATCTTTGGAAGGATTAGGTAAGCCGCACAGTCAAGGTTGAACTGACGAAAAACTAATACCTTTCACTTCAGAACAAGTTTACCTGCTTGGGAGATCGCCAAAACACAGCAAGGCGATTCTATCAGGCACTGTTGATAAATCAACCATCACATTATCTTCGGCTTATAACCTGACTCATTGGGAATTGCAATATTTAAAAATCGGTAGCAGAATATACATAGTTGAAGCAAAAGGGAGTATCCTTCCCTCTTGCTTCAATAACCTGGATTCTGTGTCAATTCCGGATTGGCGTCGATCTGTGCCTGCGGTATAGGCAAAAGCTGCGCGGTCTCTTTCCAATTGGGTTTGGTTGAAGTAAGAACCGCATTTGCCCTGCCTGTTCTTTTCAGGTCGAACCAGCGGTGTCCTGATTCGCAAAACAATTCCTTCCGTCGTTCCTGTTCTATCGCCGCGGCAAGTCCCGAGGCCGTGCCCGTATAAAGATCGGCGTTCGCCCGTTGCTGGATCATCTTCAGATCTTCAATCGCTCCGTTCACATCACCTGTCCTCAACCTGGCTTCAGCGCGTATCAGGTAGATCTCTGCCAGCCTGATTAATACGTAGCTTTCCTGTAGCCCACCGCTGCTAAATACCCGCTTATATTTGTCGGGATAAGCGTATACTTTTCCCGCGATCGTATTGATCCCGATCCATTCCATCCCCCGTTTGTCGTTGAACTCGAAGGAATTTTTCAGCCTGTCCGTGATCACGAAGGGTGGCGTCGCCGTGGCTGATGATGGCACGAACAGGGACGCTTCCCATGTCTCTCTTCCGGGATAGACCGGTATTAGCCGCCAGATGGTTTCCCTGCTCCCGGCAAGAAACACGTCTTTAGGTTCTTTTTCCAAATTGAAGTTACCTGGAATGATGACTTTTGACGCTTCTGCCGCTGCCTGTGCATATTTGCCCTGATAAAGATAAACTCTTGCCAGCAACGAGGTTGCGGCCCAAACGTTGGCATGCTGTGTCTGAACGTTGTTTTGATCAAGGTGAGCCTGCGCGAATTGCAGGTCTGCCTGGATCTGTTGGTAGACCTCATTAACGGGCGATCTCGGCAGCGTTCGGCTGATACGATAGTCGGTCATGGTCGCTAGCGGCACCGGGCCGTACAAGTTGACGAGGTTGAATAGCAGATAAGCACGCACAACCCGTGCTTCCGCCGTAAGCCTGTCCTTTTGGGACGGGGTCAGGCCGGATGCAGCGATGCCTTCGATGCAGGAATTGGCCGGGTAGAGTTGCTGGTAAGCGCCTGTCCACAGGCTTTCGTTCTGGGCATTACGCGGATTGACGTTATTGGCAAAAAACTCCGCGTTCGGCCCCTGGGCAGTCGTGCTGAGTTCATCTGCAACAAGTCCGGCCGCAACCGTAATGCCGCCTGATGAAAACCCCTGGCCGAAAGGCTGGATCATATTGATGTAAAGGCCGTTGACCGCGCCAGCGGCACCTGCGCTGTCGGCAAACACTTTGTCTGTCGTCAGTTCGCTTTTGGGTGAACCGGCATCCACGAATTTTTTGCAGGATGCGAAAGTCAATGCGCTGATGAGCAGCGCAAGGATCAATTTATAGTGAAATGGATTTTTCATGATGATCGGATTTAAAAGGTAATTTGCAGGCCGAGCACGACGGTTTTCAGTGGCGGTATGCCATAGAAATTTTGCGTCTCGGGGTCGTTGCCCTGGTAATGGGTGATCGTCAGCAGGTTCTGCGCATTGGCATAGATGCGGGCATTCTGGATGTGTAGCTTGCTAAGCAATTGGCCTGGCAATTGCCACGACAGGGCGACATTCTTCAGCCTTAGATAGGAAGCATCGCCATAGACCCCGTCTGACTGGTAAAAATTCGATCCGGCATCGTAAGCCTCGCCGTATTGTACCGACAGCCGCTGGAAGTTGGACGGGTCACCCGGCTTTTGCCAGCGCTGGTTGAAAGTGGCCGGCAGGTTCTGCTCAAAGCCCGGCAGGTTCGCGTAGATCTGCTGCAGGTAGGTAACGCCCCATTGCTTACGGAGCTCCACGAAAACGTCGAGTTGTAAACTTTTATACCGGAAACTGTTTTGCAGGCCGCCGAACCATTTAGGGTCCGGGTTCCCGATGATGGCCTGGTCGTTCAGTTGTCCGTTCGATGGCAGTGCGGGGCTCGTCGTTCGTTGGCCACTTTCGGTGTAGAATTCGAACAATCCCGTTTGAGGATTAACTCCGGCATACCGGAAGCCCCTGACGGCATTAAGCGACTGCCCGATAAAATACTGCGTGTTATAGGCGGACGTGGCCAGACCAAGCAATTCTCAATAATCAGCTGTTTTTCATGAAACAAAGTTTCTTGTACCATTTGACTTTCTTTATTTCCAGGCTTGTATTCAAATGGTTCGCCATTATCGTCACTTATCAACAGTTCGTCATTAAAAACCTCTAGGCTATATTCTTTTAACCGACGGCCGTCTGTACCAAACAAAACTTTGAGGTCACTTTTAATCGCAATCAATTCATTTAAGGCGGAAACTAAAAAATGACCAGATCCAACTGCGGGGTCACATATTTTTATACTATTGATGATATCATTTGCTTCCTTTTTATCATCAATTTTTTCGTAAAGTTCTGAGTAACACTGAAGGTTCCAGAGCTTCGCCTCATTGAACTTTTGGACAACAGCATTACGAATGGTTTCTCTCGACATATACATTGTTATAAATCCGGGAGTAAAAAATGATCCATCTTTATAACCATTAATTTTTTCGAAAATCAAACCTAATACTGAAGCATTTATTAGGGTCTTATTGTCTTCATGAATGTCATCAGCTCCTTGAGAACTGAAGTCATACGCATCAAGGAATGCAAATAAGTAATCGATAGTCTCCAATTTACCTTTTAAAACCTTACCCTTGGAATCTTTTAAAATTGTTCCATTAATTATGGGTAAAGTAATTCTATCCTCTAATCCATGTATAAAAAGTGCTTGGTGTTCTAGCTCTGTTGGTTCAAACAATGAAGAGTTAAGATATGGTACCTTCCCGAAAATTGCTTGTATTTCACCACGGCGTTCTTCCGGTTTTTTTGCCAACACGCTGAAAAATAACTTATCTAAGTCATCAAAATCCTTAATCTTGTCTTTGTTTAAAAAACGATAGCTGATTCCATTTTTATGAAAACTAATTAATTGAGCCTCTAAAAGCTTTAAAAATAAAATGCCGTTGACCCAAGTGATAACTAATTCCAACGCTACACTGAAAAGCCTGTCTTGATAATTGTCTCCGTAGGAATTCGGATTTGTCAGTCGTGAAACTTTGTCATGTGTTTCTAGTGAAACTATACAGTTCTCTAAGAGTGACCCCTCGTTTCGTTCTTTTTCTTTTTTTCGTTTAATTAATTTTTTACTTCCTTCTTTTTCCTCAGTCAATCCTATTATATGAAGTAATTCAGCGTAAAATTTGGGCTGTAGGCTATTGCTGTCGTTTACAAAAGGTAGCTTAAGTAAATTTCGAGGGGCAAAAATTTTATATGCAACAATTAGTTTCTTATCGGCATCATCATTAACATTGCGCGCACTCTTGTCAAAGTCTGCGATATTTAAATATGTAGCCTCAAGAATAAAATCTGGTTGATCTTGTAGATAACTTTTTAATTCGCCATAAAACCACGGATTGTCCTTATTGTCACTTTTTTTTAATTCATAAATTCGTCTTATTGTCGTATTACGATATACTTTTTTATCGAATTCATTAGCATCGAAAAAAAACCAATCACGAGTATTTGTCGTAATTAATTCTTTTATCTCAATATTAGCGAACTCTAATCTTTGACGTAAATAATATAGAATCAATTCATGTAAAGCTTTAGAATTTGGTTTACTTAAGCTAACCATCTCTGCTTTATTTAGTAGGCTCTTTACCTCGATTATAACCCCAACTGTATGTTGAGGAGATTTGCCATTATGGATGACAATGTCGTTTTTACCAATCGGATTGATTTGATAATCACTTTTATACAATGAATCTCGAAGAAATTGTGTTAAACGAGATTTCAGATGCTCTTCATCTCCTAGGTTAGAGTTGGTATTGTCGATAAATTGCCGCAAACCTTCCTTAAAGAGTGCGAGAGCCGACCGACTTATCTTCTCCTTTAAAAAAGCTTTGTTCAACGATTGTTTAGGATTTCCGACCTTTATCTGCATATCAATAACAAAGTAGAAAGGTAAATAACTTTTTCCAACCGATAACCAAATTTATGCTTATTGTCCTGAAATAGCCATCCGCGCATACCGAGTTAAGTAAATAAATATGGCTACAATTCAGATTTCGTAACAACTTCGATCGAGCCGTCCGAAATTCACCCATTGGTAAACATTTGGCGATTTTAATTAATTCGATCATCTGTTATACATCCGAGATATCAACAAAAGTTACTCAACTTGCAACTTTCCTTTATTTGGGACAGTGGTTTAAAGATTAAGTTGAATTTTATTTATGTTTTTTTTGCATTAAATAAATTAAAATAATTGTCGCTAAGATTTCTCATTGTTGTTTTAAGACGAGATTTTTTATTATTTGATAGTTGCATTTTATTATTTCTTGCCACTGACGTATCTTAGGATTTTCCTAAACTATTTAAACCTTATGCGAAGTCCAAACGAAGAAAAGAAACTGCTTGCATCTTTAGTAGTATTTAGAGAGTTATACAATTCCGAAAAGGATGTTTACGGAATCATTGCCATATTCTTGAATGATGTTATTAGAACAAATGGCTTATATAGCTTTGATTTAAGCGAAGTTACCCATCAACTTAATATTTCTTACGAGTTTAAACTTCCAACTGCCGTTGTCCGTACAGCTTTAGGCCGCCTCGACTTTTTGGAAAGACAGGGCGTAAGATTTACTGTAAAAGATATCGGTCAAATATTAGATACGGTAATTGATGATAAACAGCAGGAAATTGCCTCCAATAATGATGCAATAGTCGAAGAACTCCACAAGTACATCGAGACTAAAAAAAACGTCATTCTGAGCGAAAATGATAAAGAGAAAATCTCGCATTCATTTTGTAGTTTTTTACTTGACGAGCAAAATGGTAACGAATATATAGCATATATAACTGCATTTATTCTTGAGCAAGAGAACAATGTGGAATTTCGCAAGCAACTCGACTTGATTCGTGAAGGTGTTATACTATATACCGGCATTAGATATAATCATGATTTAAATGATTTTGGAGACTGGAAGAACGAATTAACAATTTTCTTGGAGACTGAAATTTTATTTCACCTTGCAGGCTACAATGGTGAACTTTATCAAATATTAGCGAATGATTTTCTTTCTTACGTAAAAGAAACCAACCGTAAAGCTGGCAAAAAGCTGATCCTACTAAAGTACTTTGAAGAAGTAAAAACAGAGATTGAAAAATTCTTTTCTAAAGCGCGTCGATTACTTGAAGGAAGCGAACCACCAAACCCGAAAATAACTGCTATGACCAGCATTCTAAATGGATGTAAAAAGCCTAGCGATATTTTGGATAAAAAGTCCGACTTCTATACGCTGCTCCAGCAAAGTAGTATTGAAGAAGATAAATATAAAAAGTACTTTGACTTAGAGAACTATCGGTATAATAGAGTAAATCAGGAAATAATTGACAGTGTAAGCGACGAGGTAGAAAAAGATGTGGAAGAACACTTGACTTACTTAAATTACATTTCCATTTTAAGAGCTGGCCTTCAACCTAAAAGCTTCGAAGCCTCAAAAGTAATTTTACTTTCAGGTAATTCAACAACTATAAAAGTTGCCTGGAATCAATTAGTTCGCGAGGATGGCGAGGTGCCCTTGGCTACGCATCTAAGTTTTATTACAAACAAGCTATGGTTCAAATTAAATAAAGGTTTTGGTTCAAACTTAATCCCGCGATCATTTAACATAATTACGAAAGCTCAAATGTCTTTGTCTAAGGCGTTAAGTGACTCTGTCGGTGGCAAGTTCGAAGAACTTAAAAATCAATTCTCAAAAGGTAACCTTACTGAAGAGCAGGCTAGAGCACGTATTATAAATTTAAGAAATTCTGTCCGGAAGCCTGAAGATATAAGTAACGATATTGTTAAAGACGTACTTGCCGTCATAACAGAAGACTCGTTGGGCCAATTTATTCAAAACGAAAGCCATTTTAAACTAAAAGCTAGTGAGGAAGCACAGGATAATATTCGACTAAAACAGGAACTTGCTCAAAAATCTGAAGTTGAGAAGTTATACGTGGCTGCAAAAAAAGAGATCTTAAATAATAAGACCATACAAAAAAGCAATTTCGAGTTACGAAAAGTTGAACTTGACGGGATAGTATCAAAAATGTATTCGCGTATTAAGATTGCCATAGTTGTCGGTTTATTATTATACTATGTCGGAACTATAGTTGTAATTTATCGTTATTCTTGGGATGTTTTCGAGCCTATTTCCTACATCATCAGCCTAGCCCCATTTGTCTTGTCGTTTGCGTACCTATTCTTCTTTGAGGCAGATTTAAACCCATTAGCAGTCTTACAAAAGAAACGAGTTAACTTACAACGAAAGATTTATTTGAAACGGTCCTTTAATGAAACCGCTATTTCGACAATCGCGCTTGAAATTGATGAATTACAAAATGACATAAAACTGTACGAATCGACTGTAAATCAAGCGGGTTAAACAAATAATATTTTCATCGCGCTAAATTAATTGAGTACCCACCAAATTTAATAGATCGAATGGGTTGCTTTTTTTGCTTTTAGCTTAATCGATGTTTACCGAATGTGCGTATCTATAAGTCATTTGATAAAATACATATAAATCTAATACCGGTTTGCAAGTTCGGAAGTTACATTTAAGAATGATGGAAAAAACTCTTAAAATCTGTGGACGGAGTAGCTTCAAATTCCATCCATTCCGGAAATTTTTTATATAGATTAAATAATGAATTAAGCCTGAGCAAATGCTTTAAGGTCTCTTAAAAAATGGTTCGAGTTTAGTCCTATTGGGGCTAGAGCACCATCATTCCCTGGCTTCCTTTAAGAGTGAAAATGGATTGGTTTGCTTCAAACTGAAATTAGTAGCATGCATAACATAAAACGCTATAACTTCCCAAACAAATCTTATTCATTTAGTTGGTTATCTGCGTGGTAGGACAGTCTAAGGTTACCTTAATTTCAGAACAATGATTAGCGCTTTGTTGGCAAGAAGATAATAAGCATGAATAATATTCAAATGTTACCTCCTATAACAAAAAGGCTTTTAAATCCAAAGACGTATTACCAGATTTACTAAATACTTCCCTTAGTTTATCAATCAATTCTTGATACTTTACTGACGTACCCCCTGTCGGAGACGAAATGGAATGCTCCGGAATACTCCTATCTTCTATTTTAGTTGCGATCCAACTTACATTCTCATGCGGCAACGCGAGTTGGAGGATCATTCCTGGCAGTCCTCCAAAAGACTCGGGCCCACCGGATACGGGAATTTTATCCGTATAAAATGCAACCACATAAATAGAATCAGTTGTAAGCCCATTTGCCCGGTGGCATGGGTAACCCATGATATCACGCACCTCATCGGTAAATTTCCACCTGATGGTTCTTAAACTATCTTTTAACAGGTAGGTGGCGTCAAATACCTTTCGTTTGCTAATGATCTGCTGATCATTCAGATCAGAAAAGACAATATTATTTTGCATCGATATTTGGGGGTCGTCAAAGTAGCTGGTAATGTTTGTGTTTACACTGATAGGTGTAAATAAGGTTTTATTTTCAGCGAATGTCAATGTACTCTTCAATTCTTTGAACTGTTTGTATTGTTGCTTATAGGTTTCAAAAGCCGGTCGCAAAAGGGTTTCGTTCTCTTTGTTAATACTTCGCTGAATGATCGCATACACGTTTACCGTCTTTTTGTACTCAATAGTCCCCGAGCGTATAAACTTTATATTCTGAGCAAGAGTTGACAGGGTTGCAAATGTGCAGATGCTGATTATCGCAATTATTTTTTTCATGATGTTGTTGAGTTATTTCTTACTGCTGCCTACCTTATTGAAATCATAGGATAGGGAAATCATAAAATATCTTTTTATAGTTGTGTAGTTGCTTTGCGTGATTAGGTTACCCGCTACATTGCGATCAAAACCTGTATTCTGATTTAACAGATCGTTGCCGGAAAGAGAAACTTTTAGCGTCTGTGCTTTGAGGAATAGCTTATTTAACGAAGCATTGATGATGAGCCTGGAAAAATCTTGGTCAAACGTTCCTGTTCTGCTATTATATTGATAATTGATATTGGACGAAAGTTGAAATTTACCGGGCAGATAAACAATAAAGTCCCCGAAGCCGGAAAATCCTCTTCCGTTATTATTTATGTTCCGCTGCAAGGATGATCCGCTGATCGTATACGTCGGACCCAGACTTGCATTGAATTCATATGCATTTGTTTTGGCTTTTGTAAACCTTGCCTGCAGGGTATAAACGGTATAGGTTGTCCGATTCAATTCATCATTGGACAGATTATAGTAGGTGTTGCCATTAACATTTAAATTGATTCCTGCGCTCAGATCAAGCGGTTTGATCTTGCGGTCAAAAAAGGTAGCAAATTTAAAGCCTAAGGTGTTTCTGTCATTCAAATTAATGAACCTGTTAACCGTCCTGCCCGATGAATCAGACACAAGGTTACTGACCACCGGATCAGCGGTTAACTGATAACCGGCAAACACACCGATCAGTTGGCCGTTTAATGGGTTGTAGGACTGATAGCCAGTAAAAATACGATGAACAAAAGATGGCTTTAGCCCCGGATTTCCCTGGATAATATTTAATGGATCATTATTGATAAGCACCGGCTGTAATTGCGCTACTGTTGGCAATACAGAATTACCATCATAATTTATTCTGATCGAAGATTGCTGCGAGATCTTATATTGTAAATTGACCTGAGGGTTCCAAAGGATAAAATTTCTGTTCAGCATTTTATTTGAATAGCTTTCCAACTGTCTGAAATCGACCGTACTTGCCTTGGTACCATATGTTAGCACGGTCTTGTTTTTAACCAGGTTAAAGTTGAAGCCCAGTTGATGAGATAATTGCTTTACATGAAAATCATTGCTGTAAAGACTGTCTAAGGATCGATTCTGCTCGTCAGCAGATCTGTTATATGTTTTTTGATCGGATACGCTATTGCCGACTGCAAAACCATAACTCATTGTCATCAATATCGCTTTTGAGAGTGGTTCTGAATAATTGACGATGGCATTCACCGCATTATTAGATATAAAATTAGTTTTAAACTGATCCAATGATTGTATGCTATCAGGCAAGGATTTTGAATACAAGCTGATCTTTGAATCCAATGATCCGGTTGTATTGATCTCGTTGAACGTCCCAATCAGATTTACGGAAAAAGTTCTCCCGGGCTTACTCATTTTTTTTGTGTACAGCGCTCCCGCAGTCATATTTTGTTGCCTGGCATTTGATGAACTGTTCAGCAGGTTATTATTTAAAAGACTGTCAGTATCATTATACGTTGTGGTAAATGCATGATTATACTGTGCGGTGTTTTTGATGCCGCCATTGAAAGTGACCTTAAGAACTGAAGTACTGTCCGGTTTAATTTGAAAGACGCCGTCAATTTTTTGACGAAGAACGCGATTTTGAAAAGTCTGGTCGGAATTACTGTTCAGTCGTCCGGTCGGCAGGTTATTTTGAGTTTGAAGATTGTTTGTTCCGTCTACCGTTAATGCGCCGATCTTATAGTTGGCATTGATACTAAGTTTATCTCCTTTCCATTTATTGTCATAATGAATACCGCCTGTACGGGCAAAGGGCAGGCCCTTCCCGTCATACTTGCCGCTACTGGATTCTAGTTCATCGTAACCGCCAAGATCGATCATCATCCCTGGTGTAGAAATATCGATATTTGATGTGGCGTATTTGGCGTTATCCTGCCAGTCCAGGCTTGTTTTTCCATCGTTTCCAATTATGCCATAAACAGAAAATCGCTGTTTGGAACTAAATGAATTAAACATCAGCTGTCCCTGATAATAACCATCCGTCCCGGCTCCGGCCTCAGCTTTTCCGAAATAGCCGCTCTTTTTATCTTCTTTTAAGTTCACATTGAGCGTTTTATCGGTTTTGCCATCATTTATACCCGTCAGGGTCGCCTGATCACTTTTCTTGTCGAAAAGCTGCACCTTATCCACCATATCCGCGCGAAGGTTTCTTGTGACCAGGGTCGGATCATCTCCGAAAAACTCCTCACCGTCCACCAGAACCTTGTTTATGGTTTGGCCTTGCGCCGAGATCCTGCCGTCCTTATCCACCTGTATACCCGGCAACCTTTTCAACAGATCCTCGACCTTGGCGTTGGGATTTAATTTGTAGGCTTTGGCGTTATACTCAGTAGTATCTCCTTTGATCCGGATCGATGCCACTGTACCTTTTATCAATACTTCCTTTAAAAGGTTGGTCTTTAATACCAGGCCGACTTTTTTAAAATCCCTAGTGTTTTGGCTAGAATCCAGCGTAAATCTTTCTGAATAATCAGCATAACCGGGATAAGAGATATAAATGAGGTAATTTCCGTTAGGTATTCCCTTTATCAGGAAACTTCCGTCGGATTGCGCTCTCGTGAATTTTTTAATTATAGAATCCCTACCGTTCAGGATAACGACCACTGCGTCTTTAAGGGTTAGATTGATGCTGGTATCGGCGACCAGCCCCTTAAGATCGTGATCGGAAGTGGTTAATTTTGGCGTTACCTGCTGGCAAAAAACAGGCAAAGCAAATCCTGTTGACAATATTATTGTCAATAATTTTTTTAGGTACATAATGTTATTTTATGTTGATGCTTTTACTGAGAAGATCGATTGATAAGTTTTTCGATTTGCGTTTGGTATGACGGTCCGATCGGGATCTCGGTTTCTTTTAGCCATACGCTTTTTTTATCTAACTTGGTTATCTTTTCTTTTGCTACGATAAATGACCGGTGCACACGGATAAATGCGTTATCCGGAAATAACGCCTCCGCTTCGGCCGTGGTCAAACGGGTCATAACCGGCGGCCGCGTGCTTAAATGTAGCTTTACATAATTACCTACGCTTTCGGCGTACTGGAGATCGGCGAGATCTATTTTTATTTGTTCAAAGCCGCTTTTTATAAATATGACAGGCAAAGCTTCCGGAGCAGTCTGCTTGCTGCTACGTATCATCTGATAAAGTTCATAAGCTTTATTACAGGCTTTTAATAGCCTGGCTAACGAAAATGGCTTCAACAGGTAGTCAATTGCATCCAGCTCGAAGCTTTGTACCGCATGTTCACTGTAAGCAGTAGTAAAAATCACCATTGGAGGTTTTGGCAATGAACGGATAAATTCAATGCCGGAAAGGCCGGGCATCTTAATGTCTAAAAAAACTAACTGGATCTCATTATCCCGCAGAAAACTAATCGCTTCTACGGCTTTGGTAAAGCTGGCTGTCAGTTGGATAAAGGGAATTTCTTCCAGTAAATTTTTTACGACCTCCAAGGCAAATGGCTCATCGTCTATAGCTATAGCGTGCATCATATTCATACACTTGATTTTTTCGGTTTGATGATCAGATCAACATGGAATGCCTTATCAGTTGTTTCGCAGGTTAACCGGTGACGGCCCGGATAAAACATATTCAGCCTTTCCCTAACGTTTTGAAGTCCTATCCCGGAATGCTTTTGCTCGGGATCATTGATATCTGCTTCATGTATGCTGTTGCGGACGTTAAAGCGGATGCCGTTGTGATCACATGTTAACATAATACTGATCCATGACTTTTGACCGAGGTTGATCCCATGCTTGAAAGCATTCTCCACAAAAGGGATCAACAGCATCGGAACGATCTCGAAAGCGCAATCTTCGGTCGTGATATTTTCACTGATCTCGATCTCATCTGAATCCTGAACACGCAACTTTTGAAGGGCTATATAGTTTTGCAAATAGTTGATCTCGTTGCTTAAGGGAATAAAGTCGAGATGGTTGTCATCCAGCATGAACCGCATCATATCCCCTAGCATTTGAATGGCGTTAGCTGATCTTTTAGATTCGTCTACCAGAGCCATCCCATATATCGTATTGAGGACATTAAACAAAAAGTGAGGATTGATCTGAGAACGCAAAAACTGTAGATCAGCCGTAGATCTGGACAATGCCATTTCAACACCTCTGAGTGTGCTTATTTTGTCTTTCCGTAGCTGGTAAAGTGTCCACGTCACCGGCGTTGTTACAAGGAGTTGGATCACCCAGTTGACCAACAGCACTTTTGGTGATAATCCAGTTCTGCTGATAAAACCTATCATAAGGATGGAATAAAAAAAGGTAGAGATCCCGAGCCTCGAGACTAAGTTAAAGGAAACGCCGTTTGTCTTTGCATAGGAAGGAAACAGCCAGTAAGTATTACTGAAGTAAACAAGCATGACGGATGGGATGAATACAAAATAAGCGTGATATAAACTGTCATCGTTTATGAGGTGAAGAACAGACACCAGCTTTGGCAACAGCAAAACGATACATAAGGAAGCGCTGAACTGGTTAGCGATCAATATGCGGTAATTGCTCTTTGTGCCGTTTTTTTCAATTTTGCTGATCACATATTCCCTGATTCCTGCGTAAATACTGTAGATCAACAAAATAATTAAAGCCCTGTCAAACCCTGACCAGAGATCTACTAAAGGATTTTCATTGTATCCGAATAAAGCAAACAGCGAAAATTCTCCGTAATTGTTCCGGTCGGGATGTGCGTACCAGGATGCCGCATTCACGCCGATGGCGAGCAGGTAACTTGATGACAGGAACTGAATTAAAGTCCAGAGATAAATATAAACTAATCTGCGGTTTGCCCGCAGCAATTGCGGAATGGTATACAGGTTGACCCAGAAATAAACAGCCAAAAAAAGGATCACGACAATGACCCGTGGCAAAAAAATATTGGCAGCGTAGTAAAAAGGATGGCTGGGGTGCGTAATATTATACTGGTCGAAACCGGCGGTATAGACGGGTGATATATTCAAGCCCTGCAGAATATATTCTAAGATTGTTATCGAACCTAAAAAGGTGATGAGCAACCGTTCATATTTTCTTATTTCAACTTTCATTGTCTTGATAGTGTAATACAATGATACAAGGTTAAAATTTACACATTTCAAAAATGTGACGAATCATGAATCGGCGGGACAGATAGACGAATATTGTTTGAAATCTTTAAATTACATTCTTTGCGATGTAGGGTAGAAAAGAATTTCCTACAAGTAAATCATAAAGATTTATTTAGTATTAGTGTAGCCCGTAGGGAATCGAACCCCTCTCAGGTTTTTAAATATTATAACTGGATTGATAACTCAACAATCAGGAGAAATTTGATATTTTAAACTGATAATACTAATGACTATCTTTGAGATAGTTCTTTCAAACTCAATCAAAACGAATCAAATTATTCGGTTACTTAATCGGTTACCTTTTAATTTTTAGAAACATCAAACTATTGATAATAAAGCCATTGCGGAAAAATCAACGGACCCGTCCATTCCGCTAAGAGACCCGTCCGGTCTGCGAAAAGCCTTACTTAGTGAGGCTTTTTCTATTTAAATACGCTTGTAAAGCGCATTTCTGCAAAAATGCACCTATCACTGGCTCGGTTACCCCGTCTTCATATTCCATGTTATTAGAGAAGACCATTAATTGAGTAATATTGGTAAACGTTTACCAGATGCTTTAGAAATCTCGTCCGAGATCATCATATTTCAGTTTAAGGCCGATTTCCTCTAGTAAAACAGCAGCCTGGTGCTCCGAAAATTTATTAATTGCCGCAATGGTTTGCTTGAAAAAATCAGGAAAAATATTTGTCTCTTCGTCTCTGTGCTGCAGTTTTTTTGGAATATAGTCATAGCCCAGTCTGCATAAGTGCAGGATGGCTGGAATCTTTACGCGTGAATCTTCATTGAACGACATATTAGTTTATAAAGTCGTTAATAGATTTACTTGGTTGATGTGGTTGCATCTGTAAAGATGATATTTTTTGCGGAAGTCAGCAATATGAATATGGCACAAGTTGTCTTATAATATAACGACTTATCACTATCAGATTTCAATATTTTTTGTGATTTTCGAATGAAATGGCTTTGCTATATCAAACAAATAATTTGTTTGTATTAATTTCAGCCAATTCAACAGTATAAATAAAAAGCAAACGATATCATTGTACATTAAATAAGGTGAGTACAAAGTGAGTTCCACCTCTTTTAAATTCTGGTAAATTACTGTCTATCAGCTTCAAAAATTATCGGGTTC
>JAESTD010000069.1 GCA_016763755.1 Mucilaginibacter sp. | reverse complement strand
GCGATGGGTTGTGCGATTCCCTCCCTTGGGAGGGTGTAGGGAGGGGTTTCTGTAATATTTCAAAAATAGCTTTAATAAACCCCTCCCTGCCATTACACACACGTCTTGCGCACCCCTCCCAAGGGAGGGAATTGAAATAAAAACCTAAACTAATGGCTAAAATCATCCCTTATAATCCAAAACTGAAAGCTGTGGCGAGAAAGCTTCGCAAGGATATGACTTTTGGGGAAGCTTTGCTATGGAATGAGCTAAAAGAAGATAAGCTTTGGGGTTTTGATTTTGACAGGCAGCGCTGCATTGATAATTACATTGTCGATTTTTACTGTAAAGATTTACAATTAGCAATTGAGATCGATGGCATGTCTCATGATTATAAAGAAGCTTTTGAAAAGGATAATATTCGACAGCAGCGATTAGAGGATTTAAGCGTTGTTGTGATTAGGTTTAGCGAAGCTGAGGTTAAGGACGATATCGCTAATGTTATTAGGAGTATTGAAGGTTGTATTTTAGATCTCGTTAGAAACAAGCCTCCAATTAAATTACCGTCTATGTTTCCGAAAGATGAATTACAGAACGGATATTAACCCCTGCTTGTACAACATTAAAGCGATGGGTTGTGCGATTCCCTCCCTTGGGAGGGTGTAGGGAGGGGTTTCTGTAATATTTCAAAAATAGCTTTAATAAACCCCTCCCTGCCATTACACATACGTCTTGCGCACCCCTCCCAAGGGAGGGAATTGGAAAAAACCTTTTACCTTTATCCTTTCAGCTTTTACCTCAAAAAAATGATAAGCATCGAACAAATCACGCCTCTCCTCACTTGGCAACTGCGTCGGGATGTGCTATACCCCGGCGAATACAAATTCAATATGGAAATGCCGGAGGATGAGCATGGTTACCACTTCGGGGCGTTTACAGATAACAAGCTTGTTGGTGTGGTGTCGCTTTTTAAAGATCTTAACAACTGGCAATTCCGCAAGCTGGCGGTTGATGAGGCGTATCAGGATAAAGGCATCGGTACGGGACTGCTTAATTACATAACCGGTTTCGTTATTGAAGAGCAGGGGGAACGCATTTGGTGCAACGCGCGCACATCAGCTATTGGCTTTTACAAAAAACATCATTTCACGCAAACGGGTGCGCAATTCAGCAAAAAAAGAGTGGATTACGTGATAATGGAAAAGAGCCTGGTACCTGCCTAAAAATAAAAAGTCAGCCTGCCTTGCGCAAACTGACCTTTCTAATACTAAACTGACTAACTAATTATCTTAAAAATTAACGCTGCAAATGTGCAGTATCTATATAAAGCGAACGTTAAATTACAAATAAGGTTTACACCTCTTTAGCATACGTTACCTCAATATCAACAGCTTTATTATATTTGCCCACACGCTATTCCCCCGATAGCTTAATTACATCAAGTTCTGCACATGGCAAAAAAGAAAACTGAAGTTGAACAGCAAAAACCCGCTGTTGTTAATAACGCGTCCTTAGCATTTTTTGAAAAATATATCAATAACCCATCTCCCACCGGTTTTGAATGGAAAGGCCAGGAGATTTGGCTGGATCATATAAAACCTTACATTGACGACCACTACGTTGATAACTACGGCACAGCAGTGGGCATTATCAACCCCAAGGCCGAATATAAAGTAGTGATAGAAGCCCACGCCGATGAGATCTCGTGGTTTGTAAATTATATCACTAACGATGGTTTAATTTATGTTATCCGTAATGGCGGTTCAGATCATCAGATCGCACCATCGAAACGCGTTGACATCCATACTGATAAAGGAATTGTTAAAGCGGTTTTTGGCTGGCCTGCTATCCACACCCGTTTAGGTGGTGAAAAAGAAGAAGCTCCGACACTTAAAAACATTTTCCTGGATTGCGGCTGCACCACCAAAGAAGAAGTTGAAGCCCTTGGCATCCACGTAGGTTGTGTGATAACTTATGAGGATGAGTTTATGGTGCTTAATGATCGCTACTATGTTGGTCGCGCATTGGATAACCGCGCAGGTGGGTTTATGATAGCTGAGGTTGCCCGTTTGCTTAAAGAGAACAACGTGAAACTGCCTTTCGGTTTATACATTGTTAACGCCGTACAGGAAGAGATCGGGTTGCGTGGTGCCGAGATGATCGCGCATCGCATAAAACCAAACGTAGCAATTGTTACCGATGTTACACACGATACCAATACCCCGATGATCAACAAGATTGTTCAGGGTGATTTGAGCTGCGGTAAAGGCCCTGTAATTTCTTATGCCCCAGCGGTACAAAACAACTTGAATAAGCTGCTAATAGAATCGGCTCAAAAAGCAAACATTCCTTTCCAGCGCCAGGCTTCATCAAGATCAACAGGTACCGATACAGATGCATTTGCTTATTCAAACGATGGTGTTCCATCGGCGTTGATTTCGTTACCGCTGCGCTATATGCACACCACGGTTGAGATGATCCATAAAGATGATGTGGATAATGTGATCCGCCTGATCTATGAATCGTTGTTGAACATCCAGAACGGTCAGGATTTCAGATATATTAAATAAACAAAACATTTAAGCACAATTAGCATTGTGTAGTTTGTACACCCATACCCTACTTATTAAAAATGAAACCAACACTATTAATTTTGGCCGCAGGGATGGCCAGCCGTTACGGCAGCATGAAACAAGTTGACGGCTTTGGCCCCAACGGCGAAACCATTATCGATTACTCTATTTACGATGCCATAAAAGCTGGTTTCGGAAAGGTAAGCTTTATTATCCGTGAGGAATTTGCCGACTCTTTTAAAGCGATATTTGAGCCGAAACTTAAAGGCCGTGTAGAGATCGATTACGTTTTCCAGAACTTTGACCTTACACCATTTGGTATAAACGAGCAAATTGAGCGTGCAAAACCATGGGGTACTGCACATGCTGTATTGGCTGCCCGTAACCAGGTGCACGAGCCTTTCTGCGTAATTAACGCCGATGATTTTTACGGCTACGAGGCTTTTGAAAAAATGGCTCAGTTCTTAACCACCGAAGTAGCTGATGATAAATACTCGCTGATGGGTTACCAGATAGATAAAACCTTATCAGAGCATGGTACCGTATCCCGTGGTGTTTGTGCTGTTGATGGCGATGGCAATATGACCGAAGTTAATGAACGTACCGAAGTTTACTTTAAAGAGGACGGCTCTGTTGCCTACAAAGATGCTACAGGTGAGCACCCGTTAAGCAATGATACCCGTGTATCAATGAATTTCTGGGGCTTTACACCGGCTGTTTTCAAACAAAGCGAAGGTCTGTTCAAAAAATTTGTTGAGGCTAACAAAACCAATCCTAAGGCAGAGTTCTTTATCCCGTTGGTTGCTGACGATCTGATTAAAACCGGCACAGCGTCTTTCAAAGTTATCCCAACTTCAAACAAATGGTTTGGCGTAACCTACAAAGAAGATAAACCTATTGTACAGGCCAGCATTTCAGAACTGGTAGAGAACGGCACTTACCCGGCTAATCTCTGGGCTTAAATCAGTTACTGATATTCCTTAGTTAAAGGCCCTGCAATATTGCAGGGCCTTTTTATTTGCACTGTAGCCCTTTGCATTTTTCAATAAATGCTGTGTTATCTTCAACACCAAATCAACAAATTGATTATGAAATTACTAATAAAGCTGGTTGCTTTGTCTCTACAATTTTATGTAACCGATACACAAGTTTCGGCCACATTATACTTTTTTAACATATTTTAAAGTAGTTTTATTTTTACAGTAATTTAATATCCATTTATGATAACTTTGCAGCGCTAACATACCATGCGTCTGTATTTGTATGCTAAATGTTAAAACAATTACATGAGAAAATATGTAATTAGTAACATCTGCTTTTTGTACTAAATAATAAATTAACTTGAGCCATACTGCTAAATCCCCAAGCACTTATTGCCCAAAATGTGGCAACTTATTTCACCACCAACTTCATAGAAGCTGGTTTGTTAAAAACATTCTGTTTTTCCTTCCGTTAAAAAAATACTTTTGCGCCAACTGTAAAAAGGGCCGTTACATTTATAAAAGCCCCAACGATAAATAAGTATAAATGTATTTGGTACAACTATTGCTATGTTGCAACTAATACTTATTAAGATACTTACGGATATTTAATTAACACAGTTATGCGGCGAATTTTAGCTGTAGATGATGATAGCGACATCCTGGATATATTGCAGTTTATACTGGAAGATTCGGGCTATAAAGTAGACACTTTATCTGATGGCAATAAATTAATGGACACCATTAGTCGAAATAATCCCGATTTGATATTACTTGATGTAATGCTCGGGAATATCGATGGAAGAGACCTTTGCAAACAATTAAAAAAAGACGATCATACACACGGCATTCCGGTGGTTATGATTTCCGCAAGCCACAACGCGGGGAACACCATTAACCAGGAAAATGGTCCTAACGACTTTGTGGCTAAACCTTTCGACATAAATGTGCTGCTCGATACTATAAAAAAGCAACTTAACCTTAAAGCTGCGTAGTAAGCTTATCATTTTATCCCGCTTGCGGATAATTCTTTGTCGATACGAATGTTCCATTGTTCTTGTGCATTGGAATTTCCCCCATGCGATGTCTCGTTATCATATTGCCTTTGCAGCGCAGTAAGTTCGCGTAAGGCGTCAAGATATGCCGCATTCATTTCACCTTCAAAAGTATCCGGTGCGGTAGTTTTAACTTTCAAACTTGCTTTAAAACGCTCCGCAACCAACCTGGTAATATCAAAATGTCGCTGCTCGTGATTGAGGGCATAATCACTTTGCATGCCCGGCAACACCCAGCAGGCACTTTTAGCCACCCAGCTTTTAACAGCAACCTTTACATATATTACTCCATTTCTCAGTTCAACTTCCTGGTTATACCCTATGTATGAAAATATCTCAGCGCCCCGACGAGTATTTTTTGGCGGTTTGCCCTTAAAATCGTCCCAAGTGATCGGCCTGCTTACTTTGTAATAAACAGTATCGCCATCAGGTTTCTCGTCATAATCAGAAAAGGACAATTTAACACCTTTGGCCAGTTTGATGTTAGTATCAGCGTTTTGGTTTATCCAGTTATCAAAAAAAAGAATACCATTAATGATTGCTTTGCTTAATATCGGCTCGATATATTGCGCAGGGCCGGCAGTGCGCTGATAGCTTGTTGTGGTGCTATAGCTCGTCAGATCGATCGGCACATAGCTTCCTTCTAACGCAAATAATAAATTTATTTTTACCGAGCCTTTAACTAAGCCATTTATTACAGGTTCCTCATTAACAGACAGTTCTTTTATGGTTAAGATGATGGGGCGCAGTTTATTATTTACCTCAGCGCTGCGTTTAATAAAATTGATAAGCTCTACCCTTCCCCCTTTAAAATCAACGATGTAAGGGGTTGTGAACGAACTACCTTTATAAGGCTGCAGTTTGCCCAGCCCTGTTTTGGTTTTGCGACCGTCCACCACTTCTTTAAAATAAAACTCGGTAGGCTTTACAGGAGCAATTAAATTTCTGAGCTCAATTAAAGCTGCGTTTTGCTGCTGCGCTAAGGCATTAGAGCTTTGCAGAAACACAAAATATCCCACCAGTATTGATAACTTTTTTATCATCGCTTACCTAAACGTTTTACCTTTGCTGATATTTCGTATGAATTTATGCACCGTTGAATTTGATCACGAATATTCTCTCCAACTGCGCTAAGCCTATTTCCAAGGGTTTTATGTAAAGTTTTCCACAAGCATACCATTCTCATAATCAGCATCGTTTAAAAAAAGTGCTTTTCCACACTTGTTAATTACTTATGTGGATTGCATTTTTGCGATTACGCTAATTTAGCACCACTATAATTGCGCTCTATGATAAAACTTAAATACGTAGCTTTCATTGCCCCGGTATTATTATCCCTGCCAGCGCTCGCACAGCAAAGCCCGTCGTTCTATGTTAACCGCATTTACCAAAATGCGAATAACCTTATGGCTATGGGTAAGTATGCTTCTGCGGCCGAGCAATATCGACTGGTTGAGCAAACAAGGCTTACAACTTCATCGCAGTCAAAATTTGAGTCGGAAGTTTCTCTGCTAAAAGAGAATGCACAATACTATGAGGCCCTTTGCGCCCTTGAGCTTGATAATGACGATGCCCAAAGCATGTTTGCCCGTTTTATTAAAGAGCATCCTGAAAACCCGCTGGCTAAGTCGGCGTATTTCCAGGTAGGTAAGGCATACTTTAAACAAGGCAAATACACCGATGCGCTAACCTGGTTCAATAAAGTTGATGCAGGCGATCTAACCGGCGCCCAAAATACCGAGTATAAATTCCGTAAAGGTTACGCTTACTTCGTTACCAACGATTACAAGAACGCGCAGCTATTATTTAGCGAAGTAAAGAACAAAAAGTCGGCTTATACCGATGATGCGGTTTACTACTTCGCCTACATCGCTTATCTAAATAAAGATTATCATTTAGCGCTGGTAAACTTTGAGCGCTTAAAAAACTCTAAGAAGTACGAGGCCAGCTATCCATATTATATCACCGCGGTATATTTCCTGGATAAGCGATATGATGACGTATTGAACTACGCCATCCCGATCCTTAAAAGCACTAAGCAACAACACGAGACCGAGATGTTCCGCATTGTTGGTGCATCGTTTTTTGCCAAAGGCAATTATGATAAAGCTGTTGAGTATTACAGCCGTTTTGAAGAGCAGGACCAGGGTCGCACCCAAAACACGCAAGATAGCTATCAGATAGGTTATGCTTATTATAAAGTAGGGAACTATGGCAAAGCGGCCACCGTGTTAACTAACCTGGTTGCGCAAAACGACAACTACAGCCAAAGCGGCAGCTACACCTTGGGCGATGTTTATTTAAAGATGAATAATAAACAGGGTGCCCGCAACGCCTTCTTCACAGCATCAGGGTTAAATTTTGATGGGCAGTTGCAGGAAGATGCATTGTACCAGTACGCCAAGCTATCGTATGAGTTAGATTTTAATAACGATGCGTTGGTAGCTACACGCCAGTACCTTAAAAATTACCCACGCTCGGCGCGCCGTGATGAGGTTAAGGTTCTATTAGGCGAGGCCTTGCTTAACTCTAAAAACTACAAAGAGGCGATTGATATTCTCGAGCCTATCCCTAACAAGTCTGAAAGTGCGCTGATAGCTTATCAGAAAGTTACTTATTACCGCGGTTTGGAGTTTTACAACGAGCGCGCATTTGAGAACGGCATCGGCGTTTTCCTGCGCTCACTTAAAAATCCTATCGATACCAAGATCCAGGCGCTTACCTATTACTGGATGGCCGAATCAATGTTCGAGGTTCGTAAATACGGCGAATCGGTTGAGAATTTTGAGCTGTTCCTGGGCATGCCGGAATCAAAAGAGACCGGACTCACCAATTATGCTTATTACGCATTAGCTTACTCTGCTTTTTACGATGAGCAATACCGCAAGGCAGCTAACTACTTTGAGAAATTCTTAGCCGGTGGCGCTAATGATCAAAATACAGAGAACGATGCAATAAGCCGTTTAGGCGACAGCTACTTCGGGATGAAGAGTTACGGTCAGGCTTTAACTTATTACGATAAGATAATAGCCCGCCACAGCCAGGGGCAGGAGTATGCCTTGTTTCAGCGTGGCATTATCCAGGGCTTGCAAGGTTCTTATGATGCACGTATCAGCACGCTTAACAGTTTGTTAACGCAGTTCCCTAACTCAGATTATGCTGATGATGCTGCATACGAAATAGCCTACGCCTATTTCCTTAAAAACGACGGCGAACGTGCCAAGGCAGATCTGAATGCCATGATACAAAAGTATCCGCATAGCAGTTATGTGCCGCGTGCTTACACCACTATCGGTTTAATTGAGTATAATGCCAATAACGATGATGCGGCAACCGAAGCATTTAAGAAAGTGGTATCTGATTACTCGTCATCTGACGAAGCTAAGCAAGCTCTTAAACAGGTTGAGAAAATCTACACCGATAAAGGTGATGCCGGATCGTTTTTAAATTATGCCAACTCTACCTCAATCGGTAACTACACAGCGGCAGAGCAGGAAAATATTATGATCACTGCTGCTAACAACCTTTACTTAAAAGGCGACTGGCAGGGAACAGTCAATGCAGTTAACGCTTATTTTGATAAATTCCCAACTAAGCAGATCTACGAGAAACAGGCGCGTTTTATCCGTGCGCAAGGCTTGGCTAATCTGGGCAAGTATGATGAGGCGGTAACCGATTACAACGTTATCCTTAACGATTGGACAAGTGCCTACAGCGAGAAATCGCTTATCAGTATGGCTAAACTGTACATGAACCAGAAGAAATACAATGACGCCATTGTGTTCCTGAAACGTTTGGAAACTAACTCAGAATACAAAGCCGATTACAGTTTTGCAATTAATAACCTATTGTTTTGCTACACACAGATCAATCAGCCAAATGATGTGCTGAAATATGTACAACTGGTACGCGATTACGAAAAAACCGCCCAGGAAGATAAATTCCGTACCGGTTTGTATGCAGGTAAAGCACAATTACAACGTGCTGATACTGCAGCTGCCATTAAAGAGTTTAACTACACCATCAGCAATACCAAAACCGTTGCCGCCGCCGAGGCTAAATACAACGTAGCAAACATTGAGTACCTGCAAGGCAAATACAAGGCATCGCAAAAAACGGCTTTTGAGCTGGTTAAAGAGTTATCAAATTACGATTACTGGGTTGCTAAGACATACATCCTGCTTGCAGATGATTATGTGGCATTGAAAGATAATTTCCAGGCCAAAGCTACCCTGCAAAGTGTGATCGAAAATTACAAAGGCAACGATGATGTGCTGCCTACAGCCAAAGCCAAGCTTAATAAGCTTGCACCTGGCAAAGGTGGCGCCCCGGTTGAGACCCAGCCCGCACCTACCGAACAGCAAGCACCACCGGCAGAACAAAAACCTGCTGAGCAGCCTGCACCAGCAGAAACCAAGCCTGCCGAAGAAAAGCCGGCCACTACCGAGCCTGCTACTGAACAGAAACAACAACAAGAGAACAAAGAACAATAAACGGAGAGACAAGCAATGAGATCAGGATATAAAATAACACTGCTTACCTTAATAACGGTATTTTTCTTTGCCTCTGCCAATGCGCAAACGAAGAAACCTGCCCAAAAGAAACCGGCAGCAAAAACCACCGCTAAAAAAACTGAGACAAAAACCACGGTTAAAAAAGCGGCTACAAGCAAAGCACCTGTAAAAACTACGCCGCAGCAAAAGGCTAACGCCAAAAATCTGGGAGAGGCTGCATCTAAAGTATCTGCAGCTGATACTTCAAAGAATGGCAAAAATCCCAACGAAGGAAATGCCCTTGCCGAAGAAATTGTAGTAACCACTTCATACAAACCGGTATTGGCAGAGGCGGTAAAGATCCGCCGTAACCCCGATCTGGAAGATAAACAGCCATACAAGGCGCCACTTGCCTATGCTCCGATCGACAGGAAGCTATCGCAGGATAATAACATTCGCCAGTTGGATGCCATGAAACGACCTGCAGAGCAGGACTCTGCGCTATACAATAACTATGCTAAAGCGGGTTTGGGCAGCATGAAAACCACCATCGCCGAAGGTTATTTCAGCAACGGCCGCGATGAGGCTTTGCAGGTTGGCGGTTTTGTAAAACACTTTGCACAATCTGGCAGTATCGAAAAACAAAGCGATGCCCGCCAGGAATTAGGCGTTTTTGGTAAAACCGTTACAGATGATATCACCCTAACCGGACGATTGAACTACAAGCGCCATGCGACTTATTTTTACGGCTTCGATGATGATAACACGCGCCCTGCCTTTGATCCGCAGAAACAAGTATTCAACACCTTTGGTGGCGAGGGTGAGATCTCGAAGAATTTTAAAGACGAAGAAAATCCTTTCACTTATGCTGCTAAATTCAAAGGTTACGTATTTAGCAATTCTTTCAACGCCCGCGAAAACAACATCGTGTTAAGCGGTTTCTTAAACAAGACTGTCAATCAGTTTTACGCCGGCGTTGCAGCATCGTTAGATTTGGGTACGCAAAAAGATAGTCTATATTCAAACAACAACAGCATCCTTCGGGCCAACCCTTACATCAAGTTCCAGGGTGATAACTACAAGGTAGAAGCTGGCGTTAACATCGCCAAGGAGTTTGGCTTTTCATCGCGTTTTTACATTTTCCCGGCAGCTAAATTAGAACTGCAAGTGGTGCCAAAATACGTACGCTTGTTTGCAGAAGCTAAAGGAGATATCAATAAGGCATCTTTATTAGGCTTTACCAATACCAATCCGTTCTTAGGGCAAAACCTAAACCTTGTAAACTCTGTTGACAAGCTGGATATTACCTTAGGATTAAAAGGCACACTGGCACCCGGTCTTGCATTTAAAGCGGCTATCTTCCGCAACAGCATTAAGAACCTGCCATTGTTCGTGAACAACTTTGCCAACGAGTTTAACAAGTTCCAGGTGATATATGATAACGGTGATGCACGTGTAAGCGGCTTTAACGGTGAACTGGATTACAAAGCAAGCGATGATTTTAACCTGTACGGGCGTATAGAAATTAAAGATTACAAAATGGCCAGCGAAGCCCAACCATGGAACCTGCCTAAGTTTGTGCTAACTGCAGGCACCAGCATCCACATCAGTGATAAGGTGGATATCAATGGCTCGTTAATGTTCCGTGGCAATACACAGGATCCGTTACAAACTGCTACCAGCACACCAGCCAACCCTTTATATACACAGATACCATCGTTTGCTGATTTAAGCGGCGGTGCTACTTACAAAATAAATAAGCAACTATCTGTGTTTGTGCAGGCAAATAATATATTAAATGCGGGCAATAAAACATGGGTGTATTACCCTGCTTACGGGTTTAACATATTTGGCGGTGTAGGTTATGCATTTTAAGCGTTTTGAGGTTTTATAATTATACGTACTTTTAGCGAATGGATGTAGGCAATTACATAAGCGAACTGCTGGCGCAAAAGGGCGAGGTTAGCGTACCAGGTTTGGGTTATTTTGCACATACCCGCGTTAACGGCTATTACAACGAGCGCGAAGGCAAGATCTATCCGCCAACGTATAGCGTTCAGTTTGATCCGCAGTTGATCGATGACGATACGCTGGCACAATACATTGCCGAGAAAAAAAGGATCTCGCCTGCATCAGCTAAGTATTTTACCGAAAAATACATCAACAACCTTAAGCAACAGGCCCAAACCGAAGAAGCTGCATTGGCTGATCTTGGATGGTTTTATGTTGAACAAGGCCGTATATTCTTTAGTCCGAATAATGACCAGAGTACCGATCCAAACTACTTTGGTTACGAGCCTGTTAATTTAAACAGACTGGATGGCGCGCCTAAAGTTGAAAGAACATTTGCACCAATTGCTCAGCCAACACCGGAGCCTGAGAAGGAACCATATACCGAGCCTGAAACCTTCGCCGTAGCTCCTGATGAGTACCCCGACAGAAGTACAGGGCTGCGTTTTGAAACCGATGAAGAGCATGAAGCTTATTTAGAAGAAGAAGCACGTAAACGCAAACGCAGAGGTAACTGGATATTGACTATTTCCATTTTAGCCATTTTTGCACTCGCAGTTTTCCTGGTATATCGTTATAACCCTAACGTATTTAATTTTAACTCTCCGGGTGGGGCAAATCTTAAAGCAAAAGATTCGGTAATTAACGCCAAAGTTATTGCTGCCGAACCTGCCGGGCAATCAAAAGACACTACAGCAGCGAAAGATACCGTACAACCAGTCGCGCAGCCTGATACACAAACTGCCGTACCTGCAAAAGCAGATAGCACAACAATAAAAACTACAGAGCCAACAGCAAAAAATGCAGTTACCGTAAAAGATTCTATAGCAGGTACGCGTTATGAGGTATTAGGCGGCTCATTTGCCACTACAAAAAAAGCCGAGCAGGCGGTTGCTAATTATAAAAGAAAAGGTATAGCTGCTGTTATAGTGAACCTACCCGGCAGCAGAATGCACCGGATAAGCTTAGGTACATTTAAAACCCATGCCGAGGCAAGCGCTGCCCAGGACAAACTGCTAAAGGATAAAAAAGTAAAAGAAGGCGACACTTACGTACAAATTGTAAAGTGATATAAGTTGCGCACTGGAAAGATAATCGAAACAAGAATTAAATATTATGATGCTATTAGTGCAGGTTACAGATACTGCTAAAAAATTAATTGATACCGCTAACCAGGCCACACAACAATTAGCCAAAATACCCGACGAGGAATTGCGTTTTGGCGACCTGCTTATAAAAGGTGGTTGGGTAATGATACCAATTGGTATACTGGCTATTTTAGGCCTCGTGATATTTTTTGAACGCTACTTTACTATCCGCAAAGCTTCAAAAGACGAATCACACGTAATGCAGCAAGTTCGCGGCAGTGTAATGTCGGGCAATCTGCAATCGGCTATCGCTATTTGCCGTAACAGTAACTCGCCGCTTGGCCGCATGCTTGAGAAAGGATTGCTGCGTATCGGTCGCCCGATAAAAGACATCGAGGGCGCTATCGAAAACGTTGGTAAACTTGAGGTATCAAAACTGGAAAAGAACATCGGTATCATCGGTATCGTTGCCGGTATAGCGCCCATGTTCGGGTTCTTGGGTACCATTGCGGGTGTTATCAAGATCTTTTATGATATCTCTAAAACCGATAACATCTCTATGGGAGTTATCTCGGGTGGTTTGTACGTAAAAATGGTTACTTCGGCAGCAGGTCTGTTTGTTGGTATCATCGCTTATGTATGTTATCACATCCTTAACATGATGGTTGATAAGGTGATCCTGAAACTGGAAACCGATGCCATCGAGTTTATTGATTTGTTAGAGGAGCCAAGCAAATGAATTTAAGAAAACGAAACAGGGGTGCATCAGCAGAGGTACATACCTCGGCTATGAATGATATCATGTTCTTCCTGCTGTTGTTTTTCCTTATCGCATCAACAGTTACCAACCCAAACGTGGTAAAATTGATGTTGCCGAAATCATCAAGCGGGCAATCTGTATCTAAAAAGACTATCAACGTGTCTATCGATAAAAACCTGGTTTATACCATAGATAAAAAACAGGTACCAGTTGATCAGCTGCAGCCAACATTGCAATCGTACAAAAGCCTGGCATCAGAGTTAACTATTGTTTTGTATGTTGACCGCACCGTGGCTATCCAGGATGTAGTAGCCGTGATGGACATAGCCCAAAAATTAAATATTAAAATGGTACTGGCCACCGAGCCGAAAGCATAGACAGGAAGGTGAAAGGTAAAAGCTGAAAGGTTAAAGGTATTTGCAATATTACCAGGACCTTTTACCCTTAACCTTTCGCCTTTCACCTTACAAAAATGAACTACAGGGAAGAAAATAATTATCCGAAGGCGTTTGCTGCAACAGGTGTTATCTTGGGCATTGTGATGGCTTTGTGCTATTTCATTGTGTTCCAGATGCCGGTTAAGCAGGAAGATGGCACTGGGGGTATCCTTGTAAATTATGGCACTGTTGATGAAGGTATGGGCGATAACTACACCAGCACCGAAGAACCATCGGTAGCTGAAAAAGCTAACAAGAGCAAGCCTGATAAAGTTACCCCCGCCCCACCTACCGAAGAAAAGGTGGAAACTGAGCAAAGCGATAAAAATGTAGTTACACAGGCAAACGAAGATGCGCCCGAGGTAACTGCCAACTCGAAAGCGCCAAGCAAAACCGTAGCTACCACGCCAACCAAAACCGAAGCCAAACCAACGGTTAATCAAAATGCTCTCTATAAAGGCAAAACCAACAACGGCACAGGCGAAGGCGATGGCACAGGCAGCACCCCGGGCAACCAGGGTAAAACCACCGGTACTACTTTGACCGATAACTACAACGGCACAGGCAGCGGCAACGGCGGTAATTCATTAACTGCCCGTAATTTTATACGTGCACCCGCTAAACCAAATGTTACCAATACCGAAGGTAAAGTAGTAATTGAGTTTAGAATTGATGGCGACGGTAATATTGTGTACGCGGCTTTAGGCCGTGGATCTACGTTGAATGATGCCGACGTTGTTGACAAATGTATCCAGGCAGTTAAAAATGCTAAGGTAAGCCCATCAGCTAATGTAAGTGAAACCCAAACTTACAGGCAAACATTTGTGTTTAAGCGCCAGTAACCATCCTTATTTTATCTTAAGTTTGCATCGTCAGCCGTAGCTATCAACTACGGACTATGGACCATGAACTACAACGAGACCCTCGATTACCTGTACACCCAGTTGCCAATGTTCACGCGCGACGGGGCATCTGCTTTTAAGAAAGATCTTACCAATACCCTCGCCCTTTGCCAATTGTTGGATAATCCGCAGCATAAGTTCAAAAGTGTACATGTAGGTGGCACCAACGGTAAAGGCTCTACCTCACACATGCTGGCGGCTATTTTACAGGTGGCTGGCTATAAAACCGGATTGTACACCTCTCCACACCTGCGCGATTTCCGTGAGCGAATCCGTATCAACGGACAAATGATAGGCGAGCAAACCGTGGTAGATTTTGTGGCGGCAAACCAAAGCGCATTTGAAGAGATACAACCCTCTTTCTTCGAGATGACAGTGGCTTTGGCCTTTGATGTATTCGCCAAAGAGCATGTTGATATTGCAATTGTTGAAGTGGGCTTAGGCGGACGGTTGGATTCGACCAACATTATCACGCCACTCCTGTCTGTCATCACCAACATAGGCTGGGACCATATGAACATGCTGGGTAATACCCTTGAGCTAATAGCCGGCGAAAAGGCAGGTATTATCAAACCAAGTGTGCCAGTTATAGTTGGTGAGTATCAGCCTGAGATAGCAGAGATATTTAAAGAGAAAGCTGAGAAAGAAGGAAGCGAGATCCTTTTCGCATCAGAAGTTAAGTCGCTCAAGCCGAAAGTCCAAAGTCTGAAGTCCACAGAGAAAGCACTATTGGATATTTCCGTTTTATCTTCAGACTCCGGACTTCAGACTTTAGACTTCGAGCTTGATCTCACAGGCACCTATCAGCTTAAAAACGTTAAAACCGTTTTAACAGCTGTTGATGAACTACGCAAGCAGGGTTTTACAATTACGAACGAGCAAATTGGCACAGCGCTGAAACAGGTGAAAACCCTCACCGGCCTGCACGGACGCTGGGAAACCTTAAGCACCAATCCACTTACTATCTGCGATACTGGTCACAACCCTGACGGCATACTGGAAGTGATGAAAAACATCGCGGCAGTTAAATACGATCATCTACATTTTGTTGTTGGCATGGTGAATGATAAAGACAGCAGCAAAGTTCTCAGCATGCTGCCGAAAGACGCTACTTACTATTTCTGCAAACCGGATATACCGCGTGGATTAGATGCATCAAGCCTGCAAGAACAAGCGGCTGCATTTGACTTAGCTGGACAAACCTACCCAACTGTAAAATCAGCCTACGAAGCGGCCCAAAATGCCGCCAATGAGAATGACCTGGTGTTTGTAGGCGGGAGTACATTTGTGGTTGCGGAGGTGGTATAACCCATCTAACTTGTCATTCCGAGCGATAGCGAAGAATCTAACCGCGCTTTTACCAACACATCATTTCGATCCGCCGGCTGGCGGAGAGAAATCTTGTTATCATTACTAAGCTCCTCACTTTTCTATATCTAACAGGACTTCTCCTCGCTTTCGCTCGTTCGAAATGACATTTGTGGTAAATTCAGATGTTTTGGAAGCGCTGATGATTAGCTAAAAAATACTACTTTAGCCCAAAACCAACAACGCATGACCTACCAACCATCTCCAGAACGATATAACAAAATGCGCTACCGCCGTTGCGGCAAAAGCGGTATTAAACTGCCAGAAATTTCATTAGGCCTGTGGCACAATTTCGGCCATGTGGAAGTGATGGAAAACTTCCGCAAGATATTGCACCTTGCATTCGACAGCGGCGTTACCCATTTTGACCTAGCTAACAATTACGGCCCGCCGCCGGGCAGTGCCGAGGAGAATTTCGGCAAGATAATGAAAGACGATTTTCGTGGCTATCGCGATGAAATGATCATCAGCAGTAAGGCTGGTTACACCATGTGGGATGGCCCTTACGGGGATTGGGGCTCAAAGAAATACCTGGTTGCAAGTCTGGATCAAAGTCTTAAACGTATGGGATTGGATTACGTGGACATTTTTTACCACCACCGTCCCGATCCGGAAACGCCTTTGGAAGAGACCATGGCAGCGCTTGATCTTATCGTTCGTCAGGGTAAAGCTTTGTACGCAGGTATCTCTAACTACCCGGCAGCAGAAGCTGCAAAAGCGATCGCCATATTGAAAGACTTAGGTACACCATGCTTAATTCATCAGCCTAAATATTCCATGTTCGTTCGCGAACCGGAAGAAGGTTTGCTGGATCTGTTAGGCGAAAACGGCGTGGGTTGTATCCCATTCTCGCCATTGGCGCAGGGTTTACTCACCAACAAATACCTTCATGGCATCCCTGAAGATTCACGCGCAGCCAAGTCAACCGGCTTTTTACAGGAAGGCCAGGTAACCGACGAGGTAGTAGCCAAAGTAAAACAGCTGAATACCTTAGCCGTAGAACGCGGACAAACCCTTGCCCAAATGGCGTTAGCCTGGTTACTAAAAGATGAACGCGTAACATCAGTACTTATCGGCGCCAGCAAACCGGAACAATTAGCCGATTCATTAAAGGCTTTGGATAACATCAGGTTCTCAGCAGAGGAGCTGGAGAAGATTGAGGCGATATTGAAATAGAAAACTCTAAACAACATATCATTGCGATCCACCGGCTGGCGGAGAAGCAATCTCTGAGGACAAGAATGCTTGACTGGCTATGAGATTGCCACGCTACGCTCGCAATGACACATTTTTATAAAGGCGTACCAAAAAAGTACGCCTTTATCATTAACAAATATTAGTAAGCGGCATCTAAACGTTACAAACAATAAAGCTCATATTAGCGCTAACTTAGACACTTTGATGAGAAACACCCTTCTGCTTGTACTGCTTACTCTTTTCGTGTCTCCTGCATTTGCACAAACGTTAACGCTTAGCGGTAAAGTAACTGACGATGCAGGTAAGCCTATTCCATTCGCTTCCGTCTACATAAAGAACACAACAAAAGGAACATCAGCAAACAGTGAAGGCGGGTATAACCTTAACTTACCTAAGGGGCGATACGAGGTTTTGTTTAAAGCAGTAGGGTACAAACAGGAAAGCAAAAGTGTAAACCTGGAAGCCGATACCAAACTGGATGTAAGCCTTAAAGGCGAGCAATATCAACTCAACGAAGTATCTGTCAGATCGGGCGGTGAGGATCCGGCTTATGATATAATCCGCAAGGCTATAAAAAAACGCAAGACTTACCTCAACGAAGTCAATGCCTACAGTTGCGAGGTTTACATAAAGGGGCTGCAGCGATTGTTAGCTGCGCCAAAGAAATTCCTTGGTTTTGATGTGCAGAAATTTGCCCTGCAAAATGGCCTCGACTCCAATCGGCGTGGCATCATCTACCTGTCAGAGTCGCAGTCCAAATTCAACTTCATGAAGCCGGATAAAGTGCACGAGGAAATGATCTCGTCAAAAGTATCGGGCAGTAACCGTGCATTCAGTTTTAATCGTGCCAGCGATATACAGGTGAACTTTTACGAGAACATGCAAAACTGGGAAGGGATAAGCAACCGTCCTGTGATATCGCCTATTGCGGATAACGCGCTAAGTTTTTACAAATACAAACTGATAGGTGCCACTATTGAGAATGGCGAAACTATCAACAAGATACAGGTTAGCCCTCGTAACGAAAATAACCCTTGCTTTAACGGATACATTTACATTTTGGAAGACACCTGGCGCCTGCAGAGTTTATCGCTCTATATCACAAAAAAGGCTAATATCAACTTTGTGGACACGCTGCGTGTTGATGAGCAATACGTACCAATAAATAATAAAATCTGGATGCCGGCATCTATGAAGTTTGAGTTTAACGGCGGCTTTATGGGCTTTAAGTTTGCAGGTTATTTTGTGTCGTTGTACAAGGATTATGACATCAACCCACAATTGGATAAAAGCCAGTTTAAAGAAACGCTGCGCATCAGCAAAGGCATCAACAAGATGGATTCGATATACTGGCAGCAGCAGCGCCCCATCCCATTGACCGACGAGGAGAAAACCGACTACAAGAAGAAAGAAGTCCTTGCCGCCAAACGCGAATCAAAACAATACCTGGACTCAATCGATAACGAGAATAATAAAGTTAATGTTACCCGTTTGATACTGCGCGGGTATCGCCACCGTAATCGTTTTAAGCATGAGTATTTTACAACCAACTCGCTGCTCAGCGCAGTGCAATATAACACGGTTGAGGGTTTGTCGCTTAACTATGGCGGTGTATTCAGCAAGCTGATCGATAGCCTCAACAATCGCCGTTTTGCAGTTTATGGGAATGTGCGCTACGGGTTTTCAAACAAATTGTTCAACGCTTACGGCGGCTTGAACATCCCTGTTGGTGAAGCTACTACGCTGAACCTCTCCGGCGGTTCTACTATTACCGACCTTAACGAGCGCGAACCGATGTCGCCTTTTGTTAATTCGCTTTACAGCCTGCTTAACCGCCAAAATTTTGAAAAGCTTTACCAAAAGCAGTTTGCTTCAGCATTGTTGAATACACGCATTTATGGCGGCTGGAAAGCCAGTGCTTCTGCCGAGTGGGCTAACCGCAAATGGTTAGATAATACGGCTGATTACAGTTTATTCCAACCCAAAGGGCACGAGTTTACCTCGAACAACCCACTGGTGCCCGATGCCGATGTACCACTGTTTGAGAATAATCAATCGTTCAAGATATCGCTGCATACCACTTATGATTTCAGTAACAGTTACGAGACCTACCCTACCGGCAGGCGTTACCTGCCATCAAAATATCCGACTCTGGGCATTGGCTTTACCAAAGCCATCAAAAATGTATTCGGATCCGATGCCGATTATAATCTCATCACCGCCGATATCACCAATAGCGACATCTCGATGGGCTACTATGGCAAGTTCTCATTCTGGGTGGGTGCGGGTAAATTCTTCAATACCAAAAACATCTATTACACCGATCTGCATCATTTTGCAGGCAACCAGATACTGGCCTACAAACCAGGTATAGATAAATTCCTGCTGTTGAATTACTACAGCTATAGCACCGGTGATAAATACCTCGAAGGCCACATCGAGCACAACTTCTCGGGCCTGTTCACCAACATTGTACCACTGCTCCGCAAGTTAAAACTGCAGGAAATCATAGATGTAAACTACCTCAGCACTCCTACCCTTAAAAACTACACCGAGCTGGGGTTTGGTTTCCAAACCAATTTCGGTTTAAGGGTGATGTATGGCACATCGTTTAACAATGATGTCGTGAAAGCAGATCATGCGTTGAGGGTAGGATTGAGTTTTTAGGGCATACTATTTATACAACTGATACCTTATCTCCGTCAGGATATCCTCGGCAACGGCGATGTTTGGCCGCTTGGGTAGTCCGGATTTTTCATATAAGATTTTTATTTCTTGTAATTTGGTATTGATCATTTCCATCAGGTCATCAAACTCAAAAACACCAGACCTTATTTTCAGTAGAAAATCCCTGTCTTCGCGATGAACGCGAACTTCGTGATACAAAGCAATTTCCTCTGCCATGTTTAGCAATCTGAAAGTGTGCATCATGTTTTTGGCATCGTAATTTTTACCATGTGTTAACGTGCTTTCGTACCGCGCCCGGTTTCGCTTATTTTCCCATTCAACATATTCCCTGTAATCACGACAGTAAATTGAATATGCATCTTTATTAAAATTCATGGTAGCTAAAGGCCCCAAACCTTTTGGGATAGAACTTAACTGAACATCGTCTGCTTCAGGGCCTGAAACGATGCCTTTAAAACTAACATCTATATTAGCAGGTGCTGCATAGATAAGATATACATCCCTAAAATGCTCGATCTTAGTCAAACCACATTGCTGCTGTAATAGGTCGTGTCTTTTAAGCCATTCTGATAAGGTTGTGCTTCCGTTATCCTGTACAACGTAACAAAAATCGAGTACGGATTTACGTTCCTTTTCAAAAGGATTGTTTATTTTTTTGTTTAAACCTTTAGCTTTCTTTACCTGTGTTTGCGCATACCCGGCAAATGTATCAAGGCACAGTTTCGACAGAAAATCTACAGGTTTTATCAACTCCAATACCGGATGCCTGTATATGATATGCTGACCAGGAGTATTTAGCAATTCAAGTATATTAGGATTATTCTTAGTCAACAATTCCAGGAAGCGCTTTATTTCAAAATACACTTCGTCATTGGTACTATTTGCTATCTGATCCTGATAATTAAAGCCGTACAGGTCCCTTTGGGGTAAAATGAATATCCCCTTCTTATCTATATCGGAAGATGGCGTGTTAAGATTATAAGCGGTACTGCCGCTTACGCAATCTAAAAGTATAATATCCCGTTTTTGCAACAATTGCCCGTAAGTCATCATTTGATATACTTTCTAAATACGCTATCAAGTTGTGCAGCATCATTACGGATAGATGGCAGATCATCTGTAGCCACTTTTAAATCACTGAGCGTAGTTTGTAACCAGTTGTCCAATATCGAAACGCGCTTTATCAGTGTCTTTTCATCGTTAACACTTTTCAACTTCAGCAGTTCGTCGATGCTGGCTTGCACTTCGGGATTATCTATCAATGTCCTTAACTCCCCGAATACCATCGGCGGCACTTCTCTTTTATCAACGATCCATTTACAGGCAAGAGCAGACCTTAAAGCATAACAATAACGCTTTATCTTCACTTCATCAGCCTGCAAATCATTATTCACTGTATTTAAAGCCATCGAAAAATAATGATGACCACCTGCCCGCAGCGAATAATATTTCGGCATTAATTGTTTAAGCTCAGCAGCTAAACCTGAATCTTCTTTATAAACGATAGGTGATTGCAGCCATTCGTATAACGGAGAGTTTGATTTCAGAAATAATTTAAGCGATTTCTTCAGATCCCACCCGCCAATATCCAACAGATCATTTATCGGTATATCAAGTACATCCTTAGTTTCGATTATACTCAAGTACACATCCTTGTTATGTGCATATATAAAGCGGACATCAAAATCACTGTCGGGCGATGGAAAGCCCCATGCCCTGCTTCCTGATTCGCAAGCGTAAAGTACTTTTATACTGTGCTCTTTCTCCAGTCGGGCAAGTTCGTTTATTATTATATCAAACATATTGCTGCAATTTACGATATTAACAATTTCACCGGCTGCATTTTTCTCCAAACTCCTCTCCCACAATCCGCCCAAAATCAATATCTTTGCCCATGCAAGAAAAAATCCTTATTCTTGACTTTGGCTCGCAATTTACCCAACTCATCGCGCGCCGTGTCAGGGAGCTCAATATTTACTGTGAGATCCACCCTTTCAATAAATTTCCAGAACTTGACAGCAGCGTAAAAGGCATCATCCTTTCGGGCAGCCCTTATTCTGTTCGCCAGGAAGATGCGCCTCATTTTGAGTTTGCCAAACACCATAAAACCCTGCCTATCCTTGGCGTTTGCTACGGTGCTCAGTATGTTGCCCATTTCAACGGCGGCGAAGTATTGGCTTCAAGCACCCGCGAATACGGTCGTGCCAACCTGGATTATATAAAACCCGATACCATCCTGTTTAAAGATGTACCACAAGGTTCACAGGTTTGGATGTCGCATGGGGATACCATTGCGCGCATTGCTACAGATTTTGTAATTATCGCCAGCACCGATAGCGTAAAGGTTGCGGCTTACCATATCACCGGTACCCAAACTTACGGTATCCAGTTCCATCCCGAGGTTACACACAGCATCGACGGTAAACAGATCCTGCAGAACTTCCTGGTTGATGTTTGCGGTTGCACACAGGATTGGACACCAGACTCGTTCATCGAAACCACTATTGCCGAACTGAAAGCAAAACTGGGCGATGATAAAGTAGTATTGGGCCTTTCGGGCGGTGTGGATTCATCAGTTGCTGCGGTATTGTTGCACCAAGCCATCGGTGCTAACCTGCATTGTATATTTGTTGATAACGGCCTGTTGCGTAAGGATGAGTTTCAATCGGTATTAGATTCATACCAGCACATGGGCTTAAACGTTCGCGGCATTGATGCCAAACAACGTTTCTACGATGCACTGGCCGGGCTAACCGATCCTGAGAAAAAACGTAAAGCTATCGGCCGCGTATTCATCGAAGTATTTGATGATGCCGCGCATGAGATACAAGGGGTTAGTTGGCTTGGCCAGGGCACTATTTACCCTGATGTGATCGAGTCGGTTTCTGTTAAAGGCCCGTCGGCTACCATCAAATCGCACCATAACGTAGGCGGCTTGCCTGATTTTATGAAGCTGAAGGTAGTTGAGCCGCTTAACACGCTGTTTAAAGACGAAGTACGCAAGGTAGGCGCCGCCTTAGGCATCGACCAAAATATATTGGGCCGCCACCCTTTCCCGGGCCCGGGCTTGGCTATCAGGATTCTTGGCGACATTACGCCTGAGAAAGTTGCCATTTTGCAGCAAGCTGATGCAATTTACATCAACAATTTACGCTCGGCAGGTGTTTATGATAAAGTTTGGCAGGCAGGCGCCATTTACTTACCGGTACAATCGGTAGGTGTTATGGGAGATGAGCGCACTTACGAGAACGTGATATGCTTGCGTGCAGTAGAATCATTAGATGGTATGACGGCCGATTGGTGCCATTTGCCATATGATCTGCTGGCCAAGATCTCAAACGAGATCATCAACAACGTAAAAGGAATAAACCGCGTAGTATATGACATCAGTTCGAAACCACCGGCCACTATTGAGTGGGAATAAGT
>JAESTD010000068.1 GCA_016763755.1 Mucilaginibacter sp. | reverse complement strand
TTCAATCCACCCTGAGGATGCATTGAAACAAGCTGCTAAGATCCTTATCCAGCACTTTATGCTGTTCTCTGATGAGAACATGATGCTTGAAGCGCACGTACAGAAAGATCAAGGTCAACCAATTCGGTTTTAAGGATCTTACGCATGTGCAGGATTTCCTCGTCAACTTCTTTAGTTTCTTCTTTAGCCTGCGCTTCAAGCATCATGTTCTCATCAGAGAACAGCATAAAGTGCTGGATAAGGATCTTAGCAGCTTGTTTCAATGCATCCTCAGGGTGGATTGAACCATCTGTAGAAATATCAAGGATAAGTTTCTCGTAGTCGGTTTTTTGTTCTACACGATAGTTCTCTAAAGTGTATTTAACGTTTTTAATAGGCGTAAAGATAGAGTCTATAGCTATCACACCTACAGCAGCGTCAGGATTTTTGTTTTCCTCGTTTGAGATATAACCGCGGCCTTTAGCAACAGTTAGCTCAACCTCAAGCGTTACCGATGAATCCATGTTGCAAACAACAAGATCAGGGTTTAACACTTCAAAGTTGTTTGAGAATTTGGTGATATCACCTGCTGTGAAAGCATCCTGACCATTGATGATCACAAATACCTTCTCATTATCGCCCGACTCACCTGTTTTTTTGAAACGTACTTGTTTCAGGTTCAGGATAATTTCGGTTACGTCTTCAACAACACCTTTGATGGTTGAAAACTCATGCGTTACACCTGATATACGTACAGATGTAATAGCATACCCTTCTAATGAAGAAAGTAAGATACGACGCAGAGCATTACCAATGGTTACACCGAAGCCTGGTTCTAACGGGCGAAATTCAAATGTGCCGTCAAAATCGTTCGATTTCTGCATGATAACCTTGTCTGGTTTCTGAAATGCTAAAATTGCCATTTATATCTTTGGTTTATGTTACTACTTGGGTTGGATTTAACCACGAAAATGATTGACAGAATTTGCCAATCATTTCCAGGAAAAATATCGTTATTATTTTGAATATAACTCGACGATCAGGTTCTCTTTGATGTTCTCAGGAATCTCATCGCGGTTTGGATAGTTAAGGAATTTACCTGTTAATTCGGCAGCATCCCACTCTAACCAGCTATATTTATTGATCTTGCGGCCGGCAACTGAATTAGAGATAGCCTCAAGAGTTTTTGATTTTTCACGTACTGCAATCACATCGCCCGGTTTTACCTGGTATGATGCGATATTAACAACATTACCATTTACAGTGATGTGTTTGTGACCTACCAACTGGCGTGCACCAGAACGTGTAGGAGCGATACCTAAACGGTAAACAGCGTTATCCAAACGTGCTTCTAAGAACTTTAACAAGTTCTCACCGGTGATACCTTCTTTAGCAGATGCAGTGTGGAACAAGTTTTCGAACTGACGCTCTAATACACCATAAGTGTATTTAACTTTTTGTTTTTCCATTAACTGTACTGCGTACTCAGATTGCTTGCCTCTTCTTTTTGAAGCGCCGTGCATACCCGGGCCATAGTTTTTTCTTTCTAACGCCTTATCCGGACCGAAGATTGGTTCACGGAAACGACGAGCGATCTTTGATTTTGGGCCTGTATATCTTGCCATTGTATGTGTGTTTTAAAGTATCAAACAGCCCGCAGCTGTTGAATCTTAGCTTTAAAAAAATTAGTGAATTAAACTCTTCTGCGTTTTGATGGACGGCAACCGTTGTGCGGAAGCGGTGTGATGTCCTTAATGGTAGTTACCTCGATACCTGTTGTTTGCAGGGTACGGATAGCAGACTCGCGGCCTGAACCCGGGCCTTTAACAAACACCTCAACTTTACGTAAACCTAAGTCGTAAGCGTCTTTACCGCAATCTGCAGCAGCCTGACCGGCAGCGTAAGGGGTGTTCTTTTTAGAACCTTTGAAACCCATTTTACCAGCTGATGACCAAGAAATAGCCTGGCCGTTTTTGTTGGTAAGGGTGATGATGATGTTGTTAAAAGTAGCGTTTATGTGTGCTTCGCCTACCGGCTCGATAACAACGATACGTTTTTTGGTAACTTTTTTAGTTTTAGCCATTTTCTTAATTATTGATCTGATGAATTACTGAATTATCGAATAACTCGGACTCATCAGTCTTTTCTTTTAATTATATTCCTAATAATTGCAGAGTAAAGAAATGATCTCTACTCTCCAATCACTAATCACTTATTATTTAGTAGCTTTTTTCTTGTTAGCAACTGTCTTACGTTTACCTTTACGGGTACGTGAGTTGTTTTTAGTACGTTGGCCACGTAGAGGTAAACCTTTACGGTGACGGGTACCACGGTAGCAACCTATATCCATTAAACGTTTGATGTTCAATTGAACTTCAGAACGTAAAGCACCTTCAACTTTTACTTTATCGTTGATGATAGTACGGATAGCAGTTAACTGCTCATCTGTCCAATCCTGTACTTTAGTATTAAAATCAATACCAGCTTCTGTTAAGATGTTTTTAGCTGTAGTGTGGCCAATACCATAAATGTAGGTTAAGCCAATCTCGCCTCTTTTGTTCTTTGGTAAATCAATACCTGAGATCCTTGCCATATTTTTAAATTGTTTTTTGAGTGAACAACCGAACGGCGGCTACCGTTGTACGAATTGTTCCAATGTTTAATTACTAATTACCCTTGACGCTGTTTGAACTTAGGATTCTTTTTGTTGATAACATAAAGTTTCCCGTTACGGCGAATGATCTTGCAATCAGCGCTGCGTTTTTTAATGGATGCTCTAACTTTCATCTCGTTGCTTATTTATATCTATAGGTTATTCTACCCTTTGTTAAATCGTATGGGCTCATCTCCAGTTTCACTCTGTCGCCAGGTAAAATTTTGATGTAGTGCATACGCATTTTGCCGGATATGTGCGCAATAATCTCGTGGCCGTTTTCAAGTTCAACTCTAAACATAGCATTAGATAATGCTTCGCGAATTGTACCATCTTGCTCAATCGAGGATTGTTTTGCCATATTTTGTTGATTATTACTTGTTTATCCGCCCACCAAAGCGGGACGCAAAATTAATAAAAAATTCTTTATTATTTATTTTTTTCTTCCAAAACTTTTTCGATATACGAAAACGTCGAAAGAACATCGGCCTGGCCCTTTTTAACAGCCACCGTATGCTCGTAATGTGCTGATGGCTTTTTATCTACAGTTGATACCGTCCAGCCATCGTCCCAAAACTTAACACCGGCGCGGCCTGCGTTTATCATAGGCTCAATGGCAATCACCATACCTTCTTCCAGTTTAATGCCTGCGCCACGTTTACCGTAGTTTGGCACTTCTGGCTTCTCATGCAAACGGGTGCCAACCCCATGCCCTACCAATTCCCTAACCACGCCAAACCATGGTTCTCGGCATGCTCTTGTACAGCAGACCCGATATCGCCAACACGCATACCTGCTACTGCTTTCTCAATCCCTTTGTAAAGGCTCTCTTTGGTAACACGTAGCAAAGTCTGAGTAGCCTCAGGAATCTCACCTATAGCGAATGTATAGGCCGAGTCGCCATAGTATTTGTTTAGCACAACGCCACAATCAACAGATACAATATCTCCCTCTACAAGCGCGTGCTTGCTTGGGAAACCATGTACCACCTGATCATTAAGCGATATACACAACGAGAATGGGAAACCGTTATAATTAAGGAAGGCCGGCACACCGCCATTATCACGTATAAACGTTTCAGCAAGTGTGTTCAGTTCTAAAGTAGTAACACCCGGGGCAATAACCTTGGCTATTTCCCCGAGTGTTTTAGAAACAAGTAAAGAACTTTCTCTTATGAGTTCTATCTCTTCGATAGACTTATAATTGATCTTTGACATGTATAGTATTAAATAACAGGCGGCGTTGCACCCGAAGCAGTAGGAACGGCAGTGCGTCCTTTGATCCTGCCTGTTTTCATCAAACCATCGTAATGGCGCATTAACAGGTGGCTCTCTATCTGCTGCAAGGTATCAAGTACCACACCCACTAAGATGATAAGTGAAGTACCGCCAAAGAATCTTGCAAAAATGCTGCTTACACCTATCATACTTGCAAGTGCCGGTATAATGGCAACGATGGCAAGGAAAATAGAACCCGGCAAAGTGATCTTAGAAATAACATCATCGATAAAGCTGGTAGTTGGGTTACCCGGTGCAACACCCGGTATAAAACCACCATTCTTTTTCATGTCATCAGACATTTGCTTAGGGTTGATCGTGATAGCAGTATAAAAGTAAGTGAACAGAATGATCAAGATTGCGAATACCAAATTATGCTCCCAGGAGTTGTAGTTTGATAATGCGATAAGGATTCCGTTTGATGCTGCATTTGGGAAGAACTGCGCAACAGTAGCAGGGATAAACATCAATGCTTGCGCAAAGATGATCGGCATAACACCCGCAGCATTTACCTTTAAAGGTATGTACTGGCGCACGCCACCATACTGCTTGTTACCTACAATACGTTTTGCGTATTGCACGGCGATCTTGCGTGTACCCTGTACAATCAGGATAGTGAACATGATAACACCCAATAAAGCAACGATCTCTACAATGAGGGTAATTAAACCACCGGCACCTGTAGTACGGTTGTTAAACTCTGTTACAAACGCACCCGGCAACTGGGCAATAATACCCACCATAATGATCAATGATATACCATTACCAATACCCTTATCGGTAATTTTCTCGCCTAACCACATTACAAATAAAGTACCTGCAGTTAACACACAAGTGTTTAATACGGTAAAGTATGGGTTAGCAATCAACATTGCGTCAGCCTGTACCTGTGATTTTAGGTAACCGATCGCTTGCAATGCAGTGATAACGATAGTTAGATAACGGGTCCACTGGTTGATCTTGTTGCGGCCGCTTTCACCCTCTTTTTGTAACTTAATAAAGTAAGGTACCGCAATACCTAACAATTGCACCACGATAGAAGCTGAGATGTAAGGCATAACACCTAATGCAAAAATAGAGGAACGTGAAAACGAACCTCCTGCAAACATGTTAAGCAAGCCAACCAGGCCTTCTTTGTTTTGTGATGAGTTAAGCGATGCCGCGTTTACACCCGGCAACACTATAAATGAACCAACACGATAGATCAAGAGAAATAAGAGTGTGTTTGTTATACGCACTCTTAGATCCTCAATTTTCCAGATATTGGATAATGTGGTGAAAAATTTCTTCATTGAAATTACAACTTAACGATGGTACCACCTGCTGCTTCAATTGCTTTTTGAGCAGTAGCAGTAAATGCATGTGCCTTAACTTCTAATTTGGCTTTTAACTCACCACGACCTAAGATTTTCACTACGTCGTTACGTGACACCAAACCATGTTGTTTTAGCGTATCAAAATCAACTGAAGATAATGAGAATTTCTCAGTTAATGATTGTAGCACGTCAAGATTTACACCAACGTACTCTACGCGGTTAGGGTTTTTAAAACCTACCTTAGGTACACGGCGTTGTAATGGCATCTGGCCACCTTCAAAACCCACCTTGGTAGATGTACCTGAACGTGAACCGGCACCTTTATGACCACGGGTTGATGTACCACCACGGCCAGAACCGGTACCACGGCCAATTCTTTTCCTATTTTTAGTAGAACCTTCTGCAGGTTTCAGATTACTTAAATTCATGATATTAGATATTTTCTACGGCTACAAGGTGGTTAACTTTTCTAACCATACCTATAATAGCTGCAGTAGCTTCAACTTCCACACTGTGGTTAATTCTCTTAAGACCTAAGGCCTCAACGGTTTTCTTTTGGCGCTCGCTTCTGTCGATAACGCTTTTTATTTGTGTTATTTTAATTTTCGACATAACTGATTATCCGTTAAATACTTTACCTAAACTAATACCGCGCTGCTGAGCTACAGTATGCGCATCGCGCAGTTGCGCCAATGCAGATACGGTTGCTTTAACCACGTTGTGCGGGTTTGATGAACCTTTTGATTTTGCAAGTACGTTGTGTACACCTGCTGATTCTAATACCGCACGCATCGCACCACCTGCAATTACACCGGTACCGTTAGCAGCTGGTTTGATATAAACGAAACCACCGCTGAATTTACCGATCTGATCATGAGGGATAGTGCTGTTGATGATAGGAACTTTTACCAAGTTCTTTTTAGCATCATCAATACCTTTAGCAATAGCTTCAGTTACCTCTTTAGCTTTACCCAAGCCGTAACCTACTACACCGTTCTCATCACCTACTACCACAATGGCAGAGAAGCTGAAAGTACGGCCACCTTTGGTTACTTTGGCAACACGCTGTATGCTTACCAAGCGGTCTTTTAATTCGATCTCGCTTGATTTTACTCTTTTTATGTTGATTGTTGACATTTCTCTTTCTTATTAAAAGTTTAAACCACCTTCACGTGCACCTTCGGCCAATGATTTGATACGGCCGTGGTACAGGTAACCATTTCTGTCAAACACTACATCAGTAATACCGGCAGCTTTAGCTTTCTCAGCTACAAGTTTGCCTACTGCAGTAGATTGGTCTGACTTAGTACCATTGGCTGTAAACTCTTTTGATTGAGATGACGCCGATACTAAAGTTTTACCTGTTACATCGTCAATAATTTGTGCATAGATGCCATTGTTGCTTCTGAATACAGATAAACGTGGGCGGGCTGCAGAACCAGAAAGACGCTTTCTGATACCTTTTTTAATCCTGTCTCTTCTTGATAATTTCATGACGATTATTTTTTAGATGCTGATTTACCTGCTTTTCTTCTTAATACTTCGCCAGCAAACTTGATACCTTTACCTTTGTAAGGCTCTGGCTTACGTAACGAGCGGATCTTCGCCGCAACTTGGCCAATCAATTGTTTGTCGTTTGATTCCAGGATGATGGTTGGGTTTTTACCCTTCTCAGCAGTGGTGGTAACTTTAATTTCTTTTGGTAGTTCAAATACGTAGTGGTGAGAGAAACCCAACACTAAGTCTAAGGTATTGCCTTGGTTAGTTGCGCGGTAACCCACACCTACTAACTCTTGCGTTACTGTGTAACCTGTTGTTACACCTACTACCATGTTATTTAAAAGCGCGCGGTATAAACCGTGTAACGCTTTATGACGTTTTTGGTCTGAAGGGCGTTTAACCAATAACTGGTCGCCTTCTTGCTCGATAGTGATATCTCTATCAACTGCCTGATGCAACTCGCCTTTAGGGCCTTTAACTGTTACTACATTATCTGCCGATACGGTAACAGTTACGCCACTTGCAAGTGCTATAGGTGCTTTTCCTACTCTTGACATTTTCTAATTTCCTCCTATTAATAAACGAAGCATAAAACTTCGCCACCCACGTTTTGCTGACGTGCTTCTTTATCGGTCATAACACCTTTAGAAGTTGATAAGATGGCGATACCTAAACCATTTAATACACGTGGCATGGTGTCCATACCTGCGTATTTCCTCAAACCTGGTTTGCTGATACGGTTAATGCTGCGGATAGCAGGAACTTTAGTTATCGGGTGGTATTTTAATGCCACTTTAATGGTGCCTTGCGGGCCATTTTCCTCAAACTTGTAATTAGCAATGTAACCTTTTTCGAAAAGCACTTTAGTGATTTCCTTTTTCAGATTTGATGCAGGAATTTCAACAACCCTATGGTTGGCTTTAATAGCATTCCTTACTCTTGTAAGATAATCTGCGATTGGATCTGTATTCATTATTATTGATTATGACAGTGGTTTCCTGCAGGTAACATCCCTGCCGACCTTCTGTCGGTTAATTCTAAAAAAAAATCGAGCCGCAAAATTACAAAAAAATTCAAAACATACGAATGTATATTTTGAATGCATTTGCGTATCGTATTTGAGCTGAAAGCCGAAAGATAAAAGCTTAAAGCTTTCCTTCTCAGTACTTTGCTTTGTGCTTTAAGCTTTCGGCTTCAAACTTATATTACCAGCTTGCTTTTTTAACTCCCGGGATCTTACCAGCTAATGCCATTTCACGGAATGTTACACGTGAAATACCAAACTGGCGCATATAACCACGAGGGCGGCCGGTTAATTTGCAACGGTTATGCAGTTTTACCGGAGATGCTGCTTTAGGCAATTTGTCTAATGCTTCATAATCACCGGCTGCTTTTAACGCTGCTCTTTTTTCAGCAAATTTTGCTACTAATTTGGCACGTTTTACTTCACGAGCCTTTACGCCTTCTTTAGCCATTGCTATTCTGATTTTTAAATGGTAATCCAAATTGTTTCAGTAACTCCAATGCTTCAACATCGTTGTCAGCAGAGGTTACAAAGGTGATATCCATACCTTGGATCTTGTTGATCTTATCAATGTTGATCTCAGGGAAGATGATCTGCTCAGTGATACCTAAAGTATAGTTACCGCGGCCATCAAAACCTTTATCGTTGATGCCTTTAAAGTCACGGATACGTGGCAGGGCAACAGCAATTAAACGGTCTAAAAACTCATACATTGTGTTATCACGTAAAGTAACGCGTACACCAATCGGCATACCTTTACGTAATTTAAAGTTAGAGATATCCTTTTTTGATTTTGAAGCAACCGCCTGCTGACCAGTGATGGTAGTTAACTCAGTGATGGTGTTCTCGATCAATTTCTTGTCAGTAGAAGCACCGCCAACGCCCTGGTTAATGGCAATTTTCTGCAATTTAGGAACCTGCATTACCGTTTTGTACTGAAATTTATCTTTCAGCGCGGTGCGGATCTCTTCCTTATACTTTGTTTTTAATCTTGGTGTGTAAGTCATTACTTAATTTCCTCCCCTGATTTTTTAGATACCCTTACTAATTTGCCGGCATCGTTCAATTTACGGCCAACGCGGGTTGGTTTACCTGTTTTAGGCTCAACCAGCGCCAGGTTAGAAATGTGTATAGCAGCTTCCTGCTTTACAATACCACCGTTAGGGTTGGCTGCATTTGGTTTAGTGTGTTTTGACACAAGGTTTACACCTTCAACCAATACCCTGTTTTTGTCAATGATAACCTCGGTTACCTTACCTTGTGAGCCTTTAGCGTCACCAGCTATAACCTGTACCAAATCACCTTTACGGATCTTTAATTTGGCTGGCTTTGTGTTCTTTTTGCTTTCCATATTACAATACCTCCGGTGCTAATGATACAATTTTCATAAACTGTTTCTCACGCAGTTCTCTTGCAACTGGGCCAAAAATACGTGTGCCTCTTGGCTCATCCTGGTTGTTTAGCAAAACTGCTGCGTTATCGTCAAAGCGGATGTAAGAACCATCTTTTCTGCGGATCTCTTTCTTGGTTCTAACTACTACGGCTTTAGATACAGTACCTTTTTTAACGTTACCTGATGGTAAAGCGCTTTTTACGGTAACCACTATCTTATCACCAATAGAGGCATATCTTTTACCGGTACCACCTAATACACGGATCACTAAAACTTCTTTAGCACCGCTGTTATCAGCTACATTTAATCTTGATTCCTGTTGTACCATGTTATTTAGCCCTCTCTATAATTTGAACTAACCTCCAGTTTTTGTTTTTGCTCAGCGGGCGGGTTTCCATAATCAATACGGTATCGCCAACACCACAGGTGTTTGCTTCGTCATGAGCCATAAATTTGGTAGTTTTCTTTACGAATTTACCATAGATAGGGTGTTTCACCTTACGTTCTACGGCAACAACAATAGATTTTTCCATCTTATTGCTAACTACAAGGCCGGTACGTGTTTTTCTTAAATTTCTTTCCATTATTTCCGACGCTTAAAATTAATTTTTAGCAGTGGCTGCCGCCGCTTTGCGTTTTGTTAATTCAGTAGTTAAACGAGCAATGTCTTTACGTACTTTAGTGATACGTGAAGGATTCTCGATAGCTGAAACCGCATGAGCAAATTTAAGCTTGGTAAGAGTTTGTTTCTCTTCGCCCAGTTTCGCTGCTAACTCTTCGGTTGAAAGCTCTATAATTTCTGAGTTCTTCATTTTACTTTAATTAGTTGTTGTAATGTTTAAAAGTTCAAATGTTTTAGTGTTACCTAATGGCTGCAATCAACTCTTTACAACCTTTAACATTTACAACTTTTCAACCTACTGTTTACGCTTCTACGTAGTCTCTACGTGTTACAAATCTGGTTTGCACAGGTAATTTTTGTGCTGCAAGGCGTAATGCCTCTTTTGCAATTTCCAAAGGCACACCTTCGGCTTCAAAAATCATGCGGCCCGGGCGTACAACGGCAACCCAATATTCTGGGGCACCCTTACCTTTACCCATACGTACCTCTGCTGGTTTTTTGGTTACAGGCTTGTCAGGGAAGATCCTGATCCAAACCTGGCCTTCACGTTTCATGTAACGTGTAACAGCAATACGTGCAGCCTCGATCTGACGGCTGGTGATCCATGCCGCTTCGAGTGATTTTATACCGAAAGATCCGAATGAAAGTTCAGCACCACGGGTGGCTAAACCTTTCATCCTGCCTTTTTGCATCTTTCTGAACTTGGTTCTTTTTGGCTGTAGCATTTTGTTAAGCTTTTATATCCTCACGGATATACATTCTACTTTTGTTAATGAAATTATCTCCTTGGACCACCCGGGCGATTGCCGCCTTGTCCACCGCGGTTACCACCCTGGCCACCGCCTCTGCGGTCACCACCTGGTTTGCGGTCACCTCTGCGTTCGCCGCCTCTTTCGCCACCACGAGCATTGTCGCGGCCACCAAAGCCTGCTGCGCCTTCAGGGCGTCCACCTTTACCACTTGGGTTGCTTGTGCTGCCGATATTCGGAGACAAGTCGCGTTTTCCGTATACCTCGCCTTTGCAGATCCATACTTTAACACCTATTTTACCATAGGTAGTTAATGCTTCTGCCAAAGCGTAATCAATATCAGCGCGGAAGGTATGTAACGGAATCCTTCCCTCTTTATATTGTTCGGTACGGGCCATCTCAGCACCACCTAAGCGGCCTGATGTCATTACTTTAATTCCTTCAGCACCCATTCTCATGGTTGAAGCAATTGTAGTTTTCATGGCACGACGGAAAGAGATACGTGCTTCAAGTTGTTTAGCAATACCTTCGGCAACTAACTGGGCATCAAGCTCAGGGCGTTTGATCTCGAAGATGTTGATCTGAACATCTTTTTTAGTTAATTTCTTTAACTCTTCTTTGATCTTATCAACCTCCTGGCCACCTTTACCGATCACAATACCCGGACGGGCAGTGTGGATAGTTACAGTGATACGTTTTAAAGTACGTTCAATAACTACTTTAGAAACGCCGCCTTTATTGATACGGGCTGATAAGTATTTGCGGATTTTTTCGTCTTCAACTAATTTATCGGAGTAGTTATTTCCACCGAACCAATTAGAATCCCAACCACGGATAATGCCTAACCTGTTACCTATTGGATGTGCTTTTTGTCCCATCTTAAATTAGTTGTTATCGTTTTTACTATCCACAATAAGAGTTACGTGGTTAGAGCGTTTACGGATACGGAAACCTCTACCTTGTGGTGCAGGGCGCAGTCTTTTTAACTGACGGCCACCACCTACTGATACCTCTTTTACATAAAGGGTAGTATCTTCAAGGCGTACACCTTCGTTTTTGGCTTCCCAGTTTTTGATAGCCGATAACAAAAGTTTCTCTACGCGTATTGCAGCTTCCTTGTTGGTAAATTTTAAGATGCTTAAAGCTTTGTTAACTTCAACACCGCGAACCAGGTCAACTACCAAGCGCATTTTGCGCGGCGAGGTAGGGCAGTCCTGTAACTTCGCAACAGAAGCGCCACCTGTTTGAGCTTTTGCAGCCTCTTTTTGTTGCCTGATTAAAACAGACTTTTTAATTTTTGTTGTTGCTTCCATTGCGTGTTATTTTTTCTTTTCTGCGTGTCCACGGAATGTACGGGTTGGGGCAAACTCTCCCAGCTTGTGACCCACCATGTTTTCTGTTACATACACAGGGATAAACTTGTTACCGTTGTGTACTGCGAATGTATGACCAACGAAATCAGGAGAAATCATGCTACGACGTGACCATGTTTTTACAACCGATTTTTTGTTTGATTCATTTAACACCAAGACTTTTTTGTCGAGGTTATGATCAATGTAAGGTCCTTTTTTAATTGAACGTGCCATTGTTATTTCTTCCTTCTTTCAATGATGTAACGATCTGATCCTTTTTTCTTGTCACGGGTTTTGTAGCCTTTAGCTAATAAACCTTTACGTGAACGTGGGTGACCACCTGATGCACGGCCTTCACCACCACCCATAGGGTGATCTACCGGGTTCATGGCAACACCACGAACGCGAGGACGACGACCTAACCAACGTTTACGGCCGGCTTTACCTAACACTGCGTTAGCTTTTTCGCCGTTTGAAACCGTACCGATAGTTGCCAAACAAGTTGACAAGATCATACGGGTTTCGCCTGAAGGCAATTTGATGATAGCATATTTGCCATCACGTGCTGATAATTGTGCGTAAGTACCTGCACTACGTGCGATACTGCCACCCTGACCAGGGTTAAGCTCAATGTTGTGGATGATAGAACCCAGTGGGATGTTCTTCAAAGGCATGGTATTACCAACCTCAGGAGCAACACCTTCGCCAGACAATACTGTCATGCCAACTATTAAACCTTCTGGTGCAATCATATAGCGTTTCTCACCATCAGCGTAGTGTAGCAGGGCTATACGTGCTGAACGGTTTGGATCGTACTCAATAGTTGCAACTTTTGCAGGAATGTCAAACTTGTTACGTTTGAAATCAATTAACCTGTATGCTTGTTTATGGCCACCACCCAGGTAGCGCATAGTCATTTTACCGCTGTGGTTACGGCCGCCTGATCTTTTGTTGTTAGCAACAACCAAAGACTTTTCAGGAACGTTTGTTGTAATATCTGAATTAGATACATCAATCCTGAAGCGGGTACCCGGTGTAACCGGTCTAAATCTCTTTACTGCCATGTCTTATTATATATTGCTGTAAAAATCAATTGTTTCACCATCCTTCAGTGTAATGATGGCTTTTTTGTAAGTAGCAGAGCGGCCTTGAACTGCACCTGCTTTTGTGTTGCGGGTTTTAAGTTTACCTACGTATTTCATTGTGTTAACAGCTGTAATGTTTACACCATACATAGCCTCAATTGCGCTTTTGATCTGAATTTTGTTAGCTCTGTGATCAACTTTGAATGCATAACGGTTAAGCTTCTCAGTTAATTGAGTTACCTTTTCAGTAAGTAAGGGTTTCTTTAAAATTTCCATAATTACTTAGCGAATGCTTCCTCCAAAGTTTTTACAGAACCGGTTGTTAACAAAAGTTTACCGGCGTTTAACACATCATAAGTGTTTAACTGATCGGCAGTAACAACCTTTGCTCTTTTCAGGTTTCTGCTTGATAAATACACATTGTTATTTGCAGCAGGCAATACCAACAAAGTTTTCTCATTGGCAAGGTTAAGGTCCTCTACCAGTTTAACATAGTTTTTAGTTTTAACAGAGTCAAAATTAAAATCTTCCAAAACCACGATATTGCTATCCTGTGCTTTGTATGTTAAGGCTGATTTACGTGCTAAAGCTTTTAACTTTTTGTTCAGTTTAAAGCTGTAGTCGCGCGGTTGCGGGCCAAATACACGGCCACCACCGTTAAACAGAGGTGATTTGATGCTACCTGCACGTGCACCACCTGTACCTTTTTGTTTATGTAATTTGCGGGTTGAACCTGCAATTTCATTACGTTGTTTTGCTTTGTGCGTACCCTGGCGCTGGTTTGCTAAGAACTGCTTTACATCTAAGTAAATAGCATGATCGTTTGGCTCAACACCGAATACGGACTCAGGAAGCTGCACCTTGGCACCTGTTTCTTTACCTGATACGTTTAATACGTTAACTTCCATCTTACTTATCCACTATTACGTATGAACCTTTAGCTCCAGGAATAGAACCTTTAATAACTAAAATGTTCTTCTCTGTTAGAACTTTAAGAACTTGTAAGTTTCCTTGTGTAACTCTGTCTCCTCCAGTTCTACCAGCCATTCTCATTCCTTTAAACACTCTTGCGGGATAAGAAGCTGCGCCAATTGACCCAGGAGCTCTTA
>JAESTD010000067.1 GCA_016763755.1 Mucilaginibacter sp. | reverse complement strand
TTTTGAGTAGACACCGTTTACCATTATTCGGGTCTTCGGCTTCCGACTGTGGACTTCAGACTATGGACTAAAAAATCTATCTTCGTTCCATGTCGCCCACTCAAGCAAAAGAACGTATACAGGCGCTCACTGCCGAACTTAAACAGCACAACTACAATTACTATGTGCTGGCTATGCCTACCATTGAGGATTATGATTTTGATCAGAAACTAAAGGAACTGGACAAACTCGAAAAAGAATTTCCTGACTATGCCGATCCGGATTCGCCAACACAACGTGTAGGGGGGGAGGTGACCAAGGAGTTTGTTACCGTTAAGCACCGCTGGCCGATGCTCTCTTTGGGCAATACTTACAACGAGCAGGAACTGATAGATTTTGACCAGCGCATTCGCAAAGCTATCGGCGACAATTTTGAATATGTGTGCGAGTTGAAGTTTGACGGACTATCCATGAGCCTTACCTACCACGATGGTAAGCTGGCGCGTGCCGTTACCCGGGGCGATGGTACCCAGGGTGATGAGGTAACTACTAATGTGCGCACTATCCACAGCATCCCCAAGAAATTAATAGCAGGTAGTAATTACCCTGAATTGTTTGAGATCCGTGGCGAGGTATTTATGCACCGCAAGGCCTTTGAGCGTTTAAACAAAGAACGCGTTGATAACGGAGAAGTAACCTATGCTAACCCTCGTAATTTTGCTTCGGGTACTATGAAATTACAGGACTCTGCCGAAGTAGCCCGCCGCCCGCTGGATTGTTTTCTGTATGGATTATATACCGAAAAACAACTTTTTAAAACTCATTGGGAAAGCCTGCAGGCTGTAAAAGAATGGGGCTTTCATATAGATGACCACAGTCGTTTATGCAGCGACATCAAAGGAGTACTTGATTTTATTAATCATTGGGATACCGAGCGCCATCATTTGAGTTATGATATTGATGGCATCGTAATAAAAGTAAACAACTACTCGCAGCAACAGGAGCTGGGCTTTACGGCCAAATCACCACGCTGGGCCATCTCCTATAAATTTAAAGCCGAGCGGGTAGAGACCGAATTACTTCAGGTTACCTACCAGGTTGGCCGTACAGGTGCGGTTACGCCGGTGGCAAACCTTAAACCGGTATTGCTGGCAGGTACTACCGTCAAACGCGCAACCCTGCACAACGCCGACGAGATAACCGAACGTCTAAAGCTGCACGATCACGACACGGTTTACGTTGAAAAAGGCGGCGAGATTATCCCGAAGATCATCAGCGTAAACCTGGATAAACGTAAACCCGGTGCAAAGGCCATTGAATATATTACCCGTTGCCCTGCTTGTGATACCAAATTATTACGTACGGAAGGTGAGGCCGCATGGTATTGCCCTAATGATGAAGGTTGCCCGCCGCAGATAGTCGGCAAGATACAGCACTACATTGGCCGCAAGGCTATGAATATTGATGGCTTGGGTGATGAGACTATCACGACCTTTTATAATCAGGGTTTTGTGAGGCATATCAGTGATCTGTATAGTCTTGATGAACATGCTGCCGAATTGAAGCAGATGGGTCGTTTCGGCGAAAAGTCGATCAACAACATGTTGGATGGTATCGAAAAGTCTAAACAGCAACCGTTTGAGAAGGTACTATTTGGCTTGGGTATCCGGTACGTGGGTGCAACTGTTGCCACTAAACTGGTGGCGCATTTTAAAACTATCGACAGACTGATGGCTGCTTCTGTTGAAGAATTGACCGCTGCCGAAGAAATAGGTGCCCGCATTGCAGAAAGTATTACTGAGTATTTCGCTGACGATGTACACAAGCAGGAGATAGAAAAACTAAAGGAAAAAGGCCTGCAATTCATCGCAGAAGAAAAAGAGGTAGTACTGGCGAGCGATAAGCTGGCAGGTAAGAGCTTCATCATCTCGGGTACGTTTGAAAGATCGCGCGATGAGCTTAAGGATATCATCGAACAAAACGGCGGTAAGATCCTGAGCAGTATATCAGCCAAACTGAACTACCTGGTAGCAGGCGATAACATGGGCCCATCTAAACTGGAAAAAGCTACAAAATTGAATATCCCTATCATCAGCGACGAACAGCTGATGGATTTATTAAAATAACATCTACCTGAAATAAACATGACTGCTATTAAGTGGGGCATTATTGGCTGCGGCGCCGTAACCGAAAAAAAGAGCGGACAAGCCTACAATAAAATTGACGACAGTAAACTGGTGGCCGTAATGCGCCGCGATGCCGAAAAGGCCGCAGACTACGCCCAACGCCACCATTTAGACCGCTGGTACAGCGATGCCGACGAATTATTGAATGACCCCGAAGTTAACGCTGTATCGATAGCTACCCCGCCCGATTCGCACCTGGAGTATGCCAAACGCGCCATTGCTAAGGGGCTGAATGTTTACGTAGAAAAACCCGTTACCCGCAACGCTGCCGAGGCGCAAGCCATGGCCGATGCAGTACACGCTGCCGATGCTAAACTTACGGTAGCACATTACAGGAGGGCATTGCCTATGTTTCTGCACGTAAAGAAGTTGATAGATACCAATGCTATTGGCGATATCCGCACGGTGCAGATAAGAATGTGGCAATCGGAAAGACCTAAGTTGGTTGAGCAGAACGCACCTAACTGGCGTTTGCAGCCCGAGGTATCAGGCGGTGGTTACTTCCATGACCTGGCACCGCATCAACTGGATCTGATGTTGTACTTTTTTGGCGAGCCTGCTGTTTATACCGGTTATAGTTTAAACCAGGGTGGCTTTAGTCCGGCGGATGATCACGTTACCGGCCAGATTATCTTTAAAAACAAAATTGTGGTTGATGGCTCATGGTGTTTTAATGTAGCTAAAACCGAGATCATAGACCGTTGCGAGATAGTAGGCACAAATGGTAAGATCACATTCCCGTTCTTTGGCAATTTTGTTACCTGCAAGGTAGGCAACGAAGAGGAAACCGTTGAGTTTGTGCAACCAGAGCATATTCAACAGCCTATGATCACCAAGATAGTAAGTTATTTTAAAGGCGAAGGGCCCAACCCATGCCCTATAGATGAGGCAGTTGTGCTGATGAAAATAATGGATGCATTTACTATCTCTCAAAAAATAGATTTATCTTAGCTGTAACTGAACAAGATGAACAAGGTAATTGGCACCATTATTTTTGCTGCAATTTGCTTTAGCTTTAAAGCATCGGCACAAACCTTTGATGTGCCAAAAGACTATCATTTTGACCAGCAGACCAACTACGCCCTATACGAACCCGATATTGTAAAAGCTGCAGATTGGCTACAAAAGACCCGTTGGGGCACCGAGCCGAAAAAAACCGAAGCTGTAACCCAGTTTGTGTTAAAATGGGCTCAAGGTGTTCCTTACATCGTTATCGAACTTAAGCAGGCGGTTATGGATGTATCTGACGCTAACCCGCAACTGGGTTTTATATACATGGCTCAATATTGTAAATATGCCATACAGCACCCTAAAAATTTTGAAGCCAACAAAGCAAGTATTGATGCTTTGCGTGCTGTCGTAGCCAAATATCAGGCCGAACCCACACACAAGCACGATAGCCAGGTTGAGCGGCTGATAGATCTGGAGAAAGCCAACGAACTGGAATCCTGGGTGAATAATGATTTTACTTTTTATTAAGATATACTTCTTTATCTTCAGGTTAAGGATTTTTTGTAACTGACCGAAACTAATCTTCCTTCTTAGGTACTTTAGCACCCTCTTTACGGGCTTCTGAAAGCCCAATGGCAATGGCTTGTTTTTTACTGGTAACTTTTTTACCGCTTCCGCTTTTAAGTTTACCTTCTTTCATCTCGTGCATGGTTTCTTCAACTTTCTCGCTTGCTTTTTTTGAGTACTTTGCCATGGTAATATATTCAAGTTTACATTATTTAATTGAGCAAAGCATCGGCCAAAGTAGTAACCTGATTGTGTAGAGGGTACAAATGATACATTCGTAAAACATTAGCCAAAAAAACCTGTTGAGCAGGTGAAGAAACATTTACAATACCCCATGCCCACAAAAAAACTTATCGCACCGTTCTATGAACGCCTTGCGCTCGTCCTTATAGGGATATGCGTACTCGGTTATCTGGTTATAGTTGCTAAAGAGCTTTTAGATCCCATGATCTTTGGCTTTTTGTTTGCCATTTTACTATTGCCTATTTCTAACTTTTTCGAAATTAAGTGTAAGCTACCACGCAGTGCAAGTTCATTCCTGTCTATTCTTTTATTGATAGGTTTTGTAGGCGGCGTGTTGTACCTGGTGGGCAATCAGATATCCGGTATTGCTAACGATTGGCCAATGCTGAAGAACCAGGTTAATCAATCAGTGTCAGACCTGCACATGTGGGTAGAGCGTACTTTTCATATCAACGCAGACAGGCAAATGGTTTATGTAAACGATACTGCCAAAAAGATAATGGCATCAGGTACCGAAGTATTGGGGACTACCTTTGGAGCTGTATCGTCGTTAGCGCTGTTCTATGTATTTATACTAATTTTCACTTTCTTCATCCTGTTTTATCGCCGTTTGTTACTTCGTTTTTTAACCTGGGTGTTTGATCATGATAACAAGTCGGTAGTGATGGATATCGTGGAGAATATTCAAAAGATATTACGACAGTCTATTTTTGGTTTAGTCATAGAGATGGTGATCGTTGCCGCAATGTCCATAGCCATTTTCTGGATTATTGGCATAAAATACGCAGTACTGCTTGGGTTAATAGTTGGGCTTTTTAACATCATCCCTTACATTGGCATATTCACTGCGCTGCTGCTAAGTACCCTGGTTACCTTTGCTACAGGCAACATCAGCCAAACGCTTACTACGGCCCTTGCAGTTATCGGTATACATGCAATTGATGCTAATTTTTTATTACCTGCGATAGTAGGCTCAAAAGTAAGGCTCAACGCATTGATCTCTTTTATCGGCATCATCGTGGGCGAGATGATTTGGGGGCTATCGGGTATGTTTTTATCCATACCGGTGATGGCCATCTTTAAAATTATGTTCGACCGGATCGAAACCCTCAAACCATGGGGCTATCTTTTGGGCGGCGATTATGAGTACAATGAAGCGGCTAAAGAAAAAATGAAGACCGAATAAATATTAATGCGCCGGCACTTGCCCTATCATCTCATTAATACGAATGAACAGGGTTATACCGTATGCCATCAGCACAACGGTATTTACCACTAATAGCCAATTCAAATCGGGCTTGGTGTATTTTTGGCGTGCGCAGATGATAAGCAGGGTAACGAACCCAAGGATTAATAATATGGGTGGAATAAACGCCCAGATCTGATTTTTAGCCAGATAAACGTGATCGAGTTTGTTGTTATCGTTCATTAAAAAAGCCAGCGCCACCATTAGCAACACAAGAAATAACCGCGTAACGGTTTTGGCGATAAGTTTGCTGAGTTTCATGGCCGCCAAATTAGTAATTTTGTAATAATGAAACGTCTGCCAAAAATCATACTTAGCGTATTTCTGCTGCTGCCAGTTACGCTTTTAGCCCAGGTAAAAACAAAACCATCGTTTAAAATTGTACCGTTAGGTGTTTTGGGCGGGGTAGATGAGAGCAACCTGTCGGCCTACATGCTGGCACCGGTTGGTTCAGATAAATATATTTGCCTCGATGCCGGTACTATCCACTACGGCTTGCAGAAAGCAGTTGCAAATAAAGTGTTTAAATCGGCGGCAGAGCAGGTGCTGAAGCACAATATCAAGGGATATTTTATTTCTCATGCGCATTTAGATCATCTGGCCGGCATGGTGATCAATTCGCCGGAAGATACCGTAAAAAATGTGTACGGGCTGGCTTCAACTTTAGAAACCCTGAAAACCCATTACTTTACCTGGGAAAGCTGGGCCAATTTTGCTGATGATGGCGGTGCCCCGCAACTTAAAAAATACCACTACAAAGTACTGACCCCTGCCGATCAGCAGCCTATCGAAAACACCGATATGATGGTTACTGCCTTCCCGCTGGCACATTCTAACCTAATAAGTACAGCCTTTTTGGTCAAAAGTAACGAAGACTACGTATTGTATTTAGGGGATACCGGAGCTGATGCTATTGAGAAAAGCCAAAACCTGAGCAAACTTTGGGAAGCCGTTGGCCCGCTTGTTAAGCTGGGTAAATTAAAGGCATCGATGATAGAGGTATCATTCCCTAATGAGCAACCCGATAAAAGCCTTTTTGGCCACCTTACACCTAAACTATTGATGGGTGAATTAGGACAATTGCAAAAAATAACCGGCGCACCAATAAAAGGACTGAACATAGTGGTTACGCATTTAAAGCCCCCCCGTAAGAATATTCTTAAAATTAAACAGCAACTGAAAGTTGGCAATACGTTGGGCGTAAGGCTGACTTATCCCGAGCAGGGCAAAGCGTTACAGTTTTAACTATTTATCATCAAGCAGGTCGATGCAGTTTTTCTTTAAGGCTTTCAGGCGGTCGCTGAGGGTAGCTAAGCCATTTTTGTCGTTAATATTGGTGTAATATAATCTGATGAGTTTGAGCGTGTCGTCGTCCGGATCACAAGCCTGGGCTTTTTCAAGATGAGGCAGTGCTTTGCGTACAGCAGCAATATAATTTGCGCCGCCCATTGCTTTAAGGTCATCGGCCTGCTTTGCGTACAAATACCCTAAGCCGCGTTGGGCGACATAATAATCAGGCACAGCCGCAACTACTTTCTCGTAATAATCAATAGCTTTAATAGACTGGTCGTTGTTCTCATACAAATTGCCTATCGAATAGTAAAAACTTGAGCGCGTATTAGCTTTTAACTTGTCTGCATTCGGCAAAAGGTCTTCACCCAGGCCAATGGCTTTATCCGTTTCGCCTTGCAGGCGGGCGAGGTTAAAATCAAGGTACTTGTTATAAATTTCATCGGCAGTTTGCGCATGGGCAAAACTAATGGCAAATAGCAAACACGAAACAAGCAGCAATCTTTTCATCATATCTATCAATGTAATACAGAAACGTAAACGAAGCTAATTATTTTCTTTTTCAGACGGATTTTTTTGAAAGGAGTTTAACACTTTCCATTTTTGATAGTCTTGGCGCATGCAATGCCCGCAAGGGCGGTAACCCGCTGCCAACGCTTCCAGCTCATCCTTAAAGAAAACCCGATTACTTATCTGCATCCGCTTGCCGGATTTACAGCTAAGTGTACCGTAGATCTTCAAACTGCTGTTCCCGCCAACTGCGATCTGACCAGAATCAATCAATTCCTTCAAAGCTCTACTACGCGCAAATCTATCGCCTGCTATTTCGCTATGCCGCATCATGAAAGATAATGCCCAGGGTAAAACGTTTGCCGTTGGTAACTTCACTTACGCCATGGCGCATGTTTACGCGGTAGTATCCACGGCTGCCCATTACCGGCCTAAAGTTGGTGGTGAATAGTAGCATATCACCTTTGCGCGGCGTTAATGCCATAGGGCGCGATTGCATTCGAGGACGTTGTTCTACTAACACAAACTCGCCCCCCTCAAAATCCTCGCCCGGCTCGCTAAGGCAGATCACCAGTTGCATAGGGAAATAGATCTCGCCATACAGATCCTGGTGCAATGCGTTGTAACCGCCTTGCTGATATTTTAATATCAGTGGCGTGGGGCGTAACTGCTTATGCTGATGGCAAAGCTGGTTCAGTTCAGCAAATCCATCAGGGAAGTGTGTATCCAGGCCTAAAACTTGCATCCAGTTATTAGCAATAGGAGCAATATTGGGGTACACGGCCTCGCGCAGTTGCTGTACTATAGGCGGCAGTGGGTAATTGAAATATTTGTACTGACCCTGCCCGTAACCGTGATGCTCCATTACGATGGTTTTGCGGTAGATATCGGGCGATGAATAATTGGCTATCAGTTCATCACAGACCTCTGCCGGTAATATACCGGGAATAGATGCATATCCTTTGGCGTTCATGCTTTCGGTTATGGCAGCCCAATCCAGTTGGGCAATTTTCTGTTGCATGTCCATAATTTATGCTTCAGTTGTATTTAATTGCGCTGCTTCCCAACCTATCATAGCGGTTTTGCGATCACTGCCCCAGTGGTACTGTCCAAATTCACCGGTTGATTTGATAACCCTGTGGCAAGGGATCAGAAAAGCCACCGGGTTAGCGCCCACCGCACTGCCTACCGCACGACTGGCTGCAGGCATCTCAATTTTCTGGGCGATGGTTTGATAAGTGTTCAACCCACCCATGGGTATTTTAAGCAGAGTCTCCCAAACTTTTAATTGAAAGTCGGAACCTTTGAGGTGCAGTTTAATTTTCGATAATTCTCTCCAATCCTTCCTAAAGATGTGCAGTGCATTCTGCTGCGACATATCCACCATCTGGTAGTAGCTGGCGTTGGGGAAAAGGTCGTACAGCCCATTGAAAGCCTCATCCCTATCATCGGCGAAAGCCATGTAACAAATACCTTTTGGGGTTGATGCCACCAGGATGTTGCCAAAAGGCGTTTCGGCGTAGCTAAAGTTAATGTTAAGCGCCTTACCGCCATTCTTGTACTCGGCAGGTGTCATGCCCTCGATGTTCACGAAAAGATCGTGCAGGCGACTGGTGCCGGATAGACCAGTCTCATAAGCCGCCTCAAACAAGGTTGCTTGCTGGTCTTTCAGGATACCTTTTGCATAGTCGATACTCAGATATTGTAAAAACTTCTTAGGACTAATGCCTGCCCAATCCGTAAACATGCGCTGAAAATGAAAGGGGCTAAGGTTAACCTTTTCGGCTACTTCATCCAAATTAGGCTGGTTTTTAAAATTGAGCCTTATGTAGTTTATCGCCTCGGCAATGCGTTGGTAATTGATGTTTTGCTGTGTGTTCATGATCTTCATATTTAACAACACAAAAGTACGGTGGGCAGGAAGGGTAGGAAACCCGAAACTTGCTGTTCTTACACCCACTATGTCATTGCGAGGAGCGTAGCGACGTGGCAATCTCATAGGCGTGCACAATTTGCTTGTCCCCTGAGATTGCTTCGTTCCTCGCAATGACATGGTTTTTTATTTTCGACTTAATTCCTGACTCTTACTTCTCGAATCTAAATCACTTAAGCTCATCCAACAACCTAAACATTTTTTCCCTAATTGCACTACCCGCACCACTGTAATTATTCACCATGATAGAGAAACACAGCTGGCGTCCTTCATGCGTTTGGAAGCCTGCATAAGCCTGTACACTATTGATGCTGCCGCTTTTCATCTTCATATCGTTGTAGATGGGCAGGCTGTCGAAGAAATCATCAAACCAGGCTTCCTTACGGGCAGACTGCAGGATGTGCGCCATGGTTGAGGTGGTAATATGGTTCTCAGGCGATAAACCGCTGCCATCGAAGATATTCATCGATCGCTTGTCGATGCCTTTTTGTTCCCAAAAGGCTTTTACCGTGTTCACGCCGTCGGTAGCGGTTGGTGTTTTGCCTGCTTTAAAGGAAATAGTCGCCAGCAATTGCTCGGCGTATAAGTTTACGCTTTTTTGGTTAAGCCAGTAAACTATCTTACTCAGATTAGGCGAGAGGATAGTAGTCAAACTTGTAGTAGCTGCAGCAACAGGCTGATTTTTCTCTGCCAGCATGATGGACGATTGCGGTTCGCCGCTTACAGTTATGCCGATGCGTTTAAGTGTATCCGTCAATCGTAAAGCTGCATCGAAAGCAGGATCGGGGATGGCTGCAGATACGCGTTTTTTGGTTTGGTCTATTGCGTAAGTGCCTCTCAGGTACATTACTTTGCTGTTAAACGCAGGGAGATAAGGATAGGCCTGATCGCCGGTTTTGGTGGCGCCGTTGGTCAGCTCGCTTTTATATTGCAGGTAATTGGTCTCGGGGTTGGTGCCTGCTATGCCAATGGTGGTTCCGACGTTGCCTGTACGGAGTAAAATGTCAAACTGGTTCTCGCGCCAGCAAAGCCCGGCAATGCCTGCCCCATAATAAGTGCCCAGATCCTGCCAGATCCATCCATCGGGGATAGACTGTTTATTGTACACTCCGTTATCACCTATAATACTCCCATTGATTTTTTTGATACCTGCCTTTTTCAAAGCGGTTACCATCGTATTCAATATCACGTTCTCTTTCGTGCTGCTCCAGCGCCAGCTGCCCAGGGTAGGGTCGCCACCACCTTTGATGATGATATCACCGGTGAGCGTTCCATCAGTACCCAACGCGCCGGTGTAGCCAACCTGTGTCTGGAATTGGAAATCTTTACCCAACAAGTTAAAAGCGGTAATACTGGTAACAGTTTTTAAGGTAGAACCCGGGGCAAGGCCCATATCGGGGTTGCCGCCGAAGATCATTTCGCCCGTTTTGGCATCCAATACAGTTAACGATATTGAGCCGTACTTGCACTGCTCGTCGGTTTGTAAACGAGTAAAAGCGGTTTGCAGCCGCTTTTGTAACCCAGTTTGTGCGCAAAGCGCGTTGGAAATAAATAGGAGACTAACTAACCACGTCCGTTGTATCGTCATTCTTGATGTTTCGTTTTGAGATGTAATAAATAGGGATACCTATCAGCACAATGCCTAATCCATACTTAACGTAATCGCTTTTGTAAACGCATAACAAAATGCAAAAAGCAATGCCCATTAAAATATAAATGGCCGGCAAAATTGGGTAACCTATGGCTTTGTAAGGGCGCTCTGCATCAGGGCGTTTAACACGCAGGATGTAGATACCGATGATAGTCAGTACATAAAATACCACTACCACAAATGATATCATATCCAGCAGATCGCCGTATTTGCCACTTAAGCAAAGCAGTGAAGCTACTATCGCCTGTATCCATAAACCAAACTCGGGCACGGCGTTTTTGTTCAGCTCGGCGGTCTTTTTAAAGAACAAGCCGTCTTTAGCCATGGTGTAGTAAACCCGGGCTCCGGCCAATATCAGGCCGTTGTTGCAGCCAAAGGTTGATACCATGATCATCAGCGCAATAATATAAGTGCCAATGTTACCGAATATTACATGCGAAGCAGCAACCGCCACACGGTCTTTATCCGCAGTAGCAATATCATGTAATGATAAAACTCCGGTATAAACTACGTTGGCCGATACATAAATAACCGTAACGATGAGCGTGCCGAAGAATAAACTCAAGCCCACATCGCGCTTAGGGTTTTTCATTTCGCCGGCAATAAAGGTTACGTTGTTCCATGCATCACTGCTGAAGATAGAACCCACCATGGCTATCGCAATAGCGCCTAAAGCGGCATCCATAGTGTATTGGGTAACAGTATTATCGGCGTTTAGCTTGTGCATGTCCCAGGCGTTGGTCCAGTTGGCATTCCAGATCTCACCTTTAAAAGCAAAAAAGCCGAAGATGATCAAACCAAAAAGGCTTAGCAGCTTAGTAAGTGTAAATGTGGTTTGAATGAGCTTGCCACCCTTTACACCTTTGGTATTGATATATGTAAGAAAGAAAATCAACACGATCGAGACGATCTGCGCTGCGCTGATCTTTAAAGACCCAAGCGTGAAAAGGATATTATCTTCACTAACAGCAGGTATCAAATAAGCCGTAAACTTTGAGAAAGCCACACCTACGGCCGCTATCGTTCCGGTTTGTATCACGGCAAAAAAACTCCATCCGTACAAAAAGGCGATGAGCTTGTTATAAGCCTCTTTCAAATACACATATTGTCCGCCTGCTTTGGGGAACATGGCACTCAGTTCGCCATAACTAAGGGCAGCGGTAAGCGTCATGAAGCCGGTAATGAGCCAAACGGCTATGAGCCAGCCTGATGAGCCCACATTGCGTATAATATCGGCGCTTACAATGAATATACCCGAGCCGATCATGGAGCCTGCTACCAGCATAGTGCCATCGAGCAAGCCCAGCTCGTGCTTCATTTTTGAAGAGGAGTTGTTAGCCATTTAGGAGTTTAGTTTTAAAGGCTTAAGTTAGGAATAAATATCGTTTACGCGCAACGATGATAGTTTGTGTGGAAAGAATGGCTTTATAATGCAGATTTTTAGAAAGATAAATTGTCATGCTATTGTATAGTAAATTAATTTACTATTTTGCAACAACCAATTGTATACAAGCCTCCTGGCTTTTTAGTACGCACACTTTATAACTAAACTAATTATATGGATCTTTTGAACTCTTACTTAATCTATTTGATCCCTGTTATGGGCGTTGTGGGGTTACTGGTTATGGCCGGTAAATCTGCATGGGTAACCAAACAAGAAACGGGCGATGCATCAATGAACCAACTGGCCGGTTACATTGCTGATGGGGCAATGGCATTTTTGCGTGCCGAGTGGAAAATATTAAGCTACTTCGTAATTATAGCGGGCATTTTGCTGGCATGGAGCGGTACTACCGTAGGCGAAAGATCAAGCCCGGTTATTGCCGTATCATTCCTGATAGGGGCATTTCTTTCTGCATTTGCGGGTTTTATAGGGATGCGCATTGCAACTAAAGCAAATGTACGTACAACACAAGCTGCTAAAACCAGTTTGGCTAAGGCGCTTAAAGTATCGTTTACAGGTGGTACGGTAATGGGTCTTGGCGTGGCAGGTTTAGCTATTATCGGTTTAGGTTCTTTATTCATTGTTTTTTACACCATGTATGTAAAAAGCAAAGGCCTGGATGTTAACGGCGAGGCCATGGAAAAAGCCCTTGAGGTTTTGGCCGGTTTCTCGTTAGGTGCTGAATCGATAGCGTTATTTGCCCGTGTTGGTGGTGGTATCTATACTAAAGCTGCAGACGTAGGTGCCGACCTTGTAGGTAAGGTAGAAGCCGGGATCCCCGAGGATGACGTACGTAACCCTGCAACCATTGCCGATAACGTAGGCGATAACGTAGGCGACGTTGCCGGTATGGGCGCCGATTTGTTCGGATCTTATGTGGCTACCATGTTGGCTACCATGGTGTTGGGTCGCGAAATAGTATCTGCCGATAACTTCGGTGGGATTGCACCAGTGTTGTTACCAATGGTAATTGCCGGTTTAGGTTTGATCTTCTCTATTGTAGGCGCTGCCTTTGTAAAAATTAAAAATGAGGATGATAGTGTACAAGCTGCCTTGAATTTGGGCAACTGGGCATCAATTGTACTAACCGCTATTGCTACTTACTTTTTAGTACAATGGATGTTGCCGGGTGGCGAAATGCACCTTAAACGTGATCTTGATGCAACCGGCGCTATTAAAGCAGGATCACTGGTATTCACCAAAAATGGTGTGTTCGGCTCTATCCTGGTAGGTTTGGTTGTAGGTACGCTGATGTCTATCATCACCGAATACTACACAGCGATGGGTAAACGCCCGGTGCTGAGCATTATCAAGCAATCATCAACCGGGCATGCTACCAACATCATCGGTGGTCTGGCTATCGGTATGGAATCAACCGTATTGCCTATCCTTGTATTGGCTGCGGGTATCTATGGTTCATATTTCTTTGCGGGATTATACGGCGTGGCCATCGCTGCCGCCGGTATGATGGCAACCACAGCTATGCAATTGGCTATCGACGCTTTCGGCCCAATTGCCGATAACGCGGGCGGTATTGCCGAAATGAGCCAGTTACCGCCGGAAGTTCGTCACCGTACGGACAACCTGGATGCTGTGGGTAACACTACCGCTGCAACAGGTAAAGGTTTCGCTATTGCCTCTGCGGCATTAACCTCCCTGGCGCTGTTTGCTGCCTTTGTGGGTGTTGCAGGTATTGAGCATATTGATATTTACAAAGCCAACGTATTAGCCGGGCTGTTTGTGGGGGGGATGATCCCGTTCATTTTCTCTGCGCTGGCAATTTCGGCAGTGGGCCGTGCGGCTATGGCGATGGTAGAAGAAGTTCGCCGCCAGTTCCGCGAGATACCGGGCATTATGGAGTACAAAGCCAAACCCGAGTACGAAAAATGTGTGGCTATTTCAACCCAGGCATCTATCCGCGAAATGATCGCGCCGGGTTTGATCGCTTTGGTAACACCATTGATCATCGGCTTTGCCTTTGGTCCCGAGGTGTTGGGCGGTTTATTAGCAGGTGTAACTGTATCAGGTGTGCTGATGGGTATTTTCCAGAGCAATGCCGGTGGTGCATGGGATAATGCCAAAAAATCATTCGAGAAAGGCGTGGAGATAAACGGCGAAACGTATTACAAAAAATCGGAGCCGCACAAAGCTTCGGTTACAGGTGATACCGTGGGCGATCCGTTCAAAGATACCTCAGGCCCTTCAATGAATATTTTGATCAAACTGATGTCGATCGTTTCACTGGTTATTGCGCCGCATTTGAACCACGCGGTAAACACCAGCGAGCATATCCAAAAGCAGATCAAAATCCAGTCCATGAATACCACAACGCATGTGATAAAAAGCGATAAGAAAGTTTAAATAATAAAGATTGAACGCCCCCTGATACCTCAGGGGGCGTTTTTTTACATTAGATTTTAATGAAAAAAGCCATTCTTTATATTCTTTGCCTTTACAACATTTATCTGTATCTGGACGATATTTTGGCGATTTTAAAAATTGATTTCGTGCCCCCAACATTAGATAGTTTGATGTATTTTGATGCAACTATGATTTTGGTTGGCGGCTTAGTAACAGGTTACCTATTGCTTAGACAGGGCGATAAAAAGTTGGGATTGGCTATGATTGTTTTGAATATGATTTTAACGCCTTGGTTTATATGGAGGGCATTGCCATGATGAGCGTTTTCCCAAACCCTTCTCCGGGGGAGAGGGACTTAAATCACACGTCATTGCGAGGTACGAAGCAATCTCTTTAGGACGAGTTAACACCTTGCATGCCGGATCTACTTAAAAAGATTGCTTCGTGCCTCGCAATGACGCGACGGGAGATACCGCACTTTTATTTTGTGGAAAACCATCGTACCCTTGTTACATTCTGCACTTTAAGTTTTCAATTAAATTAACTACGTTTGGGCTAAGTGTTTTTAAAATTTACTAAACTGATCTTATTGATTTAAAATGAAGGTATTTGTAAAGAAATCTATTGAACAATTAACGGCCTCTACAGAGGGCGAAACCCTGAAGCGAACGCTTGGGGCGGGTAGCCTTGTTGCATTGGGTATTGGTGCAATTATTGGCGCCGGTTTGTTCGTAAGGACTGCTGCTGCTGCCGGCGAACACGCTGGTCCGGCGGTGACCTTATCATTCATTGTAGCGGCTATTGGCTGTGCTTTTGCCGGTTTATGCTACGCAGAATTTGCCTCAATTATTCCTATTGCCGGTAGTGCCTACACTTATGCGTATGCCACTATGGGTGAGATTGTTGCCTGGGTTATTGGCTGGGCTTTGATATTAGAATATGCGCTGGGTGCCGCCACGGTATCCATAAGCTGGAGCGAGTATTTGAATAAGCTCGTGGGAGGGGGGATACCCTATGAATGGTGCCACTCCCCAATGGAATCAGTAATGATCAACGGGCAAAGCGTGCATGGTATTGCTAACTTACCGGCGCTGTTGATCCTTGTTATTTTATCATTGCTTTTAATAAAAGGTACACAAGAATCAGCAACTGTAAACGGTATCATCGTGTTTATTAAAGTGGCTATCGTATTGGTGTTCATCGCTATTGGTTGGCAATACATTAACCCTGCTAATCACCACCCATATATTATCCCTGATAACGCTCCTGATATTAAGCTGCCTAATGGCGAAACGTACTCTTACGCGCCATTTTTTAATCACGGTTGGGGTGGTATTATTAGCGGTGCCGGTGTTGTATTCTTCGCATTTATTGGTTTTGATGCGGTGTCAACAGCAGCACAGGAAGCTAAAAATCCAAGCCGCGATATGCCTATCGGTATCTTAGGTTCGTTGGTGGTTTGTACCATTCTCTATATCCTGTTCTCGTGGGTATTAACGGGTGTTGCTCCTTATACCGATTTCATGAAATCTGGTAAAGAGGCTTCTGTAGCATTTGCTATAAGTGAATATATGCACGGTTATGGCTGGTTATCAACCTTAGTTACCATTGCTATTTTAGCCGGCTTTTCTTCGGTTATCCTGGTGATGCTGATGGGACAATCAAGAGTATTCTACACCATGTCAAAAGATGGTTTATTACCAAAAGTATTCTCAGACCTTCACCCTAAATTTAAAACACCTTATAAAAGCAATATGATCTTGTTCATATTTGTAGGTGTTCTTGTTGGGAATTGCCGGTGTCGTTGGGAGCTTGGCGTTGCTGGCGGTGGCACTTCGGTCCAAGACCGGCGCGATTGCCGAAGATTGAATGGAGGAAACCCTTTGCCGCTCCCCTTGCTTACGTAACTGACTCCACTGTTGCCAAGGATCGAACCTCGTA
>JAESTD010000066.1 GCA_016763755.1 Mucilaginibacter sp. | reverse complement strand
TGAATCAATGGCTTGCTGTCTGCCGGCATTATTGACCAGTATATCCAGGCCGCCAAGCTCCGATACAGCGGTTGAGACCAATTCTTTACAAAATTCCGGGTCCGTGATATCCCCCGGAATGGCGATACCTTTTTGTCCGGCTGCCTGTATCAGAGCAATTACTTCGTCAGCATCACTTTGTTCTTCCGGAAGATAGTTAATTACTACATCTGCACCTTCACGTGCATAGGCAATTGCAGCTGCACGGCCTATGCCGGAGTCGCCACCAGTGATCAGTGCTTTGCGTCCTTCCAATCTTCCCGATCCTTTATAGCTTTTCTCTCCGTGGTCCGGGAGCGGATCCATTTTAGAAGCAAGTCCCGGTACTTCCTGCGGCTGCCTGTTGAACGGTGGCGCAGGATATTTTCTTGACGGATTTTCTAATTTTCGTTTTGTTGATTCTGTCATGTTGTTCTTACTAGATAATTAGTGATGTTATTACGCAACAGGGTTTGGGTACTCATTGTTGGCTTTTTATTGAATAAAAAATAGATTACATCTTGAAGTTGATAAGTTACCATAACAGAATATCTAAGCATGTTTGCAACTTTAAAATATTATAATTGTCAATGAAATTTGTCACGACGATTATAATATCACTCCTGTTCTCCCCATTACTACAAGCGCGATACAAAGAAGCAGTCGATATTAAAAGGCAGGCTTCAATAAAATTTCCGTTGTACGTAGCCTCCCCGGATAATAAATTACAGATCAGACTTACTTACAGTTCTGAAGGATGTATCAAATATTCTTTTATTGCCAATTCGAAAACATTGATAACAGACTCAAAACTGCTTGTAAGCGGGCTCGGGCAAGCTGTGCCGAAGACAGTTTCCCATCGTTCGGTAAGATCGGTTTGGAAGCCCGTTTGGGGTAAAAGAAACTCCGTGCCAGAGCTTTATAATGAACTTGCCATCGACCTTAAGACCTACAAGCTGCTTTTAAGGGTCTACAATGATGGCATAGCTTTCAAATATGATTTCGATGATAAAATTGCAATTGAGGATCTTACACAATTTAATTTTAACGGCAATTATACGGCATGGTACTATAACGGCGAGCATGCTAATATAGGTCCTGAAAAATTAGCAGACTGTGGCAACAAACGTTTGCCGATAATGACCATTAAGGCCGATGAAAATAATTATTTGGCTGTTCATGAAGCTAATTTAACTTCGGGAGAACCGCTGGTCTTACAATCAAAAAAGGGTGAGACTCTATTTACAGTCGCTTCTAAGCCCAATGATGCCTGGAAAGTGATTATGTACGGTACCAAGCCAGGGGAATTGGTTGACTCGCATTTAATCGAATTACTAAATCCGCCGCCTGCTAAGGACATGGATTTTTCGTGGGTTAAGCCCGGTGTAGCCGTTTGGGATTGGAGGATTGCCGGGGCGCAGGTAGATGGTTTCAAATATGATATGTCGCTCCCTTCATGGAAGCGAATGGTTGATTTTGCAGCTGCCAATAATATTCGTTACCTGGCGCTTGACGCCGATTGGTACGGCCCCGAGTTAAGTAAAAATTCAGATCCGCTTAAAGGTGGAAAAGTAGCTGAGGTGCACGAGATTATCAGCTATGGAAAAACTAAGAATGTAGGCATCTGGCTTTATCTAAATGATGTGGGCGGGCGGCAGTTTCCGATCGAGCAGACTTTAAAGCAATATAGCGATTGGGGGGCCGTAGGAATAAAATATGGATTTATGACTGGCAGTCCGGCTGAAAAAAATGAGCGAACACGCATGATCACATTATTGTGTGCTAAAAATCACCTGGTATGCGATTTTCATGACGGGCCGGTACATCCTTATGGGCAAATGCGGACGTATCCAAACGCCGTAACGCGAGAATACTGTCAGGCGCAGCTAGACGGTGCCACTGTTCTTGAACCCGGAACATTTGTTACATCCGTATTTGTAAACATGCTTGCCGGACCGCTGGATATGAACAATGGGCTTGCCGATCTCACTCAAAAGGGTAGGACCCATGCACCGTCTTATGGAACGAACACCACTTTGGCAGCAGAGGCAGCGCGTACCTTGATCACATTTTCCGGTGTTACGGTTATACCGGATATTCCGGAGAGTTACCAAAAGCATCCGGAAATACTGCATTTTATTGCCGCCCAAAAAATGCCCTGGCTGGAAAGTAAAACCATAGAAGGCGAAATAGGGAAATATATTGTAATGGCGCGGCAAGCCGCCGATAAAACATGGCTCATAGGTGCAGCGACCAATGAAAATGCACGGGAATTTGATATCCCGCTTACTTTCTTAAAAATTGGTAAATATCAAGCGATGATCATTCAGGATGGTGATAACGCGGATTATCGAACCAATAATGAAAGCTACAAGACATCTCAACAGGAAATTAATTCTCACAGTATACTTCATGTTAAGCTGGCTCCGGGAGGAGGCGCTTGTATTATCATCAGGAAAAAATAAAAGGAGCGTCTGTTTACAAACATTCAATCGTCCCATTAGAAATAACATTATTAGCCTCTGGATATGGTATTAACTGAATATTCATTCCGGTGCAGTAGGTAATCCTATTTATGGACTTTTTAGTTCGTTTATTTCATTGGTATCTATCATCCTTGATGTAATACAAAACGAAATAGAAAAAGCCGAATGTTTTCGGCTTTTTCTATTTATGCAAATCCTATATCTGTGATACAAGTTCGGCGATTCTATTTGAGATACCCACCTCGTTATCATACCAGGCAACAACCTTAATTAATTTTCCCATTGCTTTTGTCATTCCGCCATCTACAATGGAGGAGTGGGTATTACCCAATATGTCCGATGAAACAAATTGTTCCTCCGTATATTCCATTATACCTTTAAGCGTCGTATCGGCATACTGCTTTAATGTTGCATTGACTTCAGCGGCAGTAACCTCTTTATTTAAATTAATGGAAAGATCCACGATCGATCCGTCAATGACCGGTACGCGGTAAGAGTAACCATCCATCTTACCTTGCAGATTCGGTAATACGTTGCCGATGGCCTTAGCCGCACCGGTTGTTGTTGGAATAATAGAATAGGCAGCAGCTCTGGCACGACGAAGATCTTTATGAGGTGCGTCCTGTAGGTTTTGATCAGCAGTGAAGGCATGTACTGTTACCATATAACCTGATTCAATACCAAACTCTTTGTCGAGCGCGAAAAGGATAGGAGCTATACTACCCGTTGTGCATGATGCGGTAGAATAGATCTGATCAACACCGATCAGTTCATTGTTGACTCCCTGAACGATCGTTTTAACGCCACCTGTCGCCGGTGCCGTGATCAGCACCTTTTTCGCACCAGCACCGATATGCGCTTGTGCCGATGCTTTATCTGTAAAGCGCCCGGTAGACTCAATGACAGCATCAATACCTAACGAGGCCCAGGGAAGTTTAGCCGGATCTTTTTCCTGATACATAGCAATGCTTTTTCCGTTTACTTTTAAAGTAGCGACTTCTGTTACGATCTCACCGGGAAAGCGTCCATGCGCCGTATCATATTTTAACAGGTGAGCGAGTGTTTCAACATCAGTAAGGTCGTTGATGGCAACAACCTCAACTTCGGGGTGTTGCTGAAGTGCCCTTAATGTCATGCGGCCGATCCGGCCAAAACCATTTATTGCAATTTTCATAATGCTATATTTAATTAATAATAAGGAGATCGTTCATGTCTGCATTTTTCAAAGCTGTGCGAAACGTCCGGCGGTAATCTGAAGGGGTAATATCCAGGTGCCTGATAAAGGTGCGCCGCATCCCCACAAGATTGATAAGGCCGCAATCTTCAGCGATCCTTTCCAGCGGAAGATCGGTGTCCTCTAAGAATTTACGCGCAGCTTCCACCCGTAACTTCTCTATGAATTTAGCAGGGGGCAGTCCTGTTTGTTTATGGAATACCCTGGTAAAGTTTCGGGTGCTCATATTAAAATGATCGGCGATGCGTGAAACGTCAAGTGGTTCGTTCAAATGATCTTTTATCCAAACCTGAAGTTTATCGGCAATATTTTCGGCTTCGTAAAGAGGAAGCAGATTGCCGAATTGAGATTGAAAGCCGGGACGGCTGAGATAGAAAACCAGTTTCCTTGCTACTTTTATAGCGATATCTTTTCCAAGATCTTCTTCGACCATGGCAAGGGAAAGGTCGATACCGGATGACACACCAGCCGACGTGTAGATATTGCTATCGTGCGTGTGGAAGTGATTCGAATCCACCAGTACCTTTGGAAATTCTTTTTTCAGCTTTTCGCTACGATCCCAGTGTGTTGTGGCTTTTTTTCCATCGAGCAGTCCCGCTTTAGCTAAAGCAAAGGCACCACCACAGATGGATGCTATCCGCCTTATGCTATTGGCGTCAATCTTACTTAGCCAATCATGAAAGTCAGCCAGGCGATCAACTGCGCTTCCACTCATATCATTTCCCGCAATAATCAGTGTGTCTATTGGCAACGGTATCTCCATAGCGCAATAAGGGCAATGTATCTCTACGCCGGTACTTGCAATAGCTTTACGGTCCTCGGTTGGAGCTGCTATCTTGACTTCATACGCTTCCGTTGATCCTGAGCCGGTTAAGCAATTGTTGGCGGTTGTAAAAACATCCGACGGCCCGGAGAAATTAAGCAGCATATTTCCCGACATGACCACGATAACTACTTTCTTTTTTTGAACGTTATCATTCATATATCAAATGTAAAACTTACGAGCATTGTCTCAAAGGACATAAATTAGTCAAATTCGGCCAAAGGCTTAATTTCCTTAAATTGTACTCAGACTCAGTAAATCTGTATGAGGTTTATACTAAAGTCGGAAAAGCCACAGTAGGTGGGTATAACGCTGAAAATTGATTACATTCAATATGACAATACGTGGATTTTATATGTTATTCACAACGAACGCAAAACGACACGAATTTTTTTTAAAACACAATCCTTTAGAATTACTCGTTATTAACAATTATTACTAATAGCCAATGAGTCTTAAAATTCTGAACTTATATAAAGTAAAAATACTTTCAGAAGTTTGCAAAACCGGTAGCTACCGGATTGCGTCCCGAAATCTTTTTATTACCCCCTCTGCAGTTAGTAAGGCTATCAGGAGCCTTGAAATAGAATGGAAGTTGAAATTGGTTGAATCTAGTGGAAACAGCGTTAAGGTAACTGATGAGGCTAAACAGTTAGCTGTGCTTACTGCGAGTTTGCTGCAAGCAAATGACGAATTATGTAACCGGTTAAACGAGTTAAATGGGGCGAGTGCAAAAAATGTATTACGAATGGGTTCTGGCGGGTCTCATTCAAAGATCATTTTAAACCAATTGTTGACATATTGGCTGCTATCGGTTCCGGCTTTAGAATATGAGGTAACTACCAGCAATTCGTTTGAAGTTTTGGCCCAGGTCGATAAAGGTGAACTGGACTGTGGCGTCGTCTCAGGGAAAGTCCCAGACGACGTGAATTCAATATTGCTTTTTAAAGACACCATATCTCTGTATGGTCATCGCACACATCCGCTCGCAGATGCAAATCTTTCACTTAATGAACTAATTTATCCAATATGCCTACGCGAAAAAGGTTCCTCAACACGAAAATATTTAGAAGATTTTATCTTAGAAAATAATATAAAATTCATGCGTACACTGCAAACCGGAAAAAACGAAGAGTTAACCGACCATGTTTGCCAATCTGATGACGCATTGCAGTTTATGTCCGATTATTATTATAAACACAGTCATTGGAAAGACAACTACATGAAAATCCAATGTAATGAAGTTGCTATACCGATCTCCATTTATTTTATTACCAGAAAAGGATTTCCTTTTGATGAACTGACTCAACTAACGGAGAATTATACATTCCAGGAAGAAATTTTGGCATCCTGAATCTCTTTTTTTTCGCTTTAACCATTCTGCAGTCGGTTTAACTTTGTGTAGATGATTAGCACTGAGAGAAAAAATGACCCTTTTGCCGCGTTACGTTACAAAGATTTTCGAATGTACCTGGCAATAAACTTTTTCTTTACACTTGCCTATCAAATGCAGACCGTTGTGCTCGGTTTTTTCATTTACCAGATAACACACAGCACTTTTGCCTTAGGAATACTTGGACTTAGCGAAGCCATGCCTGCACTAGCTGCGGCCTTATACGGCGGCTTTTTAGCGGATAAATCTGAAAAAAGGCAAATGCTAATCTATATATGCAGTGTTGTCCTGTTTTCTTCACCGATGCTTCTTTTAATTTCGCTTCGGATTACAGCTTTATATGTTCAGCTGAATCATATCGTGTTGTTTGTTTACGGAATGATATGCTTAAACGGCACAGCGCGCGCATTTTTTTATCCGGCAGCCTATACCATTTACGCTGACAGTATACTCCATAAGGATTATGCTAACGGCACTACATGGAATAACGCCTTCAAACGCATCGCATACATTGTAGGTCCGGCAGCGGGTGGTTTAATTTATGCATTCGCCGGCATTACTGTATCGTTTTATATAATCGTTACCACTATCCTGATTTCCCGTGTTTTTGTCTTTCATTTGAAAAGATTTCCGCCGGTTTTTGCTTCCGATGAAAAAATATGGTCAAGCCTGAATAATGGCTTAAGGTTCGTTTGCAAAATAAAATGATGCTGGGTGCAATGAGCCTCGATCTGTTTTCCGTTTTTTTCGGCGGAGTGATTGCCCTTCTTCCTGCCTTTGCCGGGTCCATTTATAAAGTTGGTGCGGATGGTTTAGGAGTAATGCGAGCAATTTTCTACACCGGATCGGTAATTGCTTTACTATTTATGGCCAGGTATTCACCTATGAATAAGCCCTGGCGCAATTTGCTGATTGCGGTCATTGGTTTTGGAGTTTCAATCGTTTGCTTCGGCATTTCTCAAAACTTTTATCTTTCGCTCTTTTTTTTATTTGCCCAGGGCTGCTTCGATAGCGTCAGCGTAACTATTCGGGGAACAATAATGCAAATGCTGACACCGGCTTCCATGAGAGGGAGGGTTTCTTCAGTTAATTCCATGTTTATTAACTCATCAAATGAATTGGGTGACTTCGAATCAGGCACCGCCGCAAGCTTATTTGTATTACGACCTGCGGTTGTTTTGTGCGGTGCAATAACATTAACAGTCGTAGCGATAACCTATTTTAAAACGAAAGATTTGCTAAAAATTAAAAGAGAAAACTATGATATCAATTAATCACGGTGAATTTGCAGACCCATGGCGAGGGCCTAAGCCAATGACCCAAATTCCATGGATACATGAAACGGCAATCATCAAAGACAGCCGGATGGGCGAGTGGACTGTCGTTGGTTCAGGTTGCGAAGTTATAGCCAGCGATATAATGGATTATGCTTATATGATTAAGGATGCAGAAATTTTTAATGCAGAAATCGGTAAATTCGCTAACATAGCCTCGCATGTGCGGATTAATCCTACTAACCATCCTGTGTGGAGGGCAACTCTCCATCACTTTACTTATCGTGCCAAATCTCATCTGATGGCTGACGAAGATGAAGAAGCGAATGAGATCAGCGACTGGCGTAACAGCAAACGTGTGATAATTGGGCCCGATGTTTGGATAGGCCATGGCGCTATAGTTATGCCCGGCGTATCGGTTGGCACAGGTGCTATAATCGGATCCGGTTCAATCGTGACCAAAGATGTTGAAGATTATACAATAGTCGCAGGTAACCCTGCCCGTTTAATTCGCCGACGTGTTAGTGAAGAGGTGGCAGACACACTAAAAAGAATTAAGTGGTGGGACTGGGAAAGGACAAGACTTGTTGCGGCCTTAGGTGATTTCAGAAAGTTGGACGCAACAGAATTTGCTCATAAATATGGTGAAATATAATTATGATAAAATACCAGCAAACCAAATCTCTTGTTATATCACTTTTAGATCAAGGGGCTATTGACAAACCCGCCGTCTTACTATTACACGGCTGGCCTGATGATGCCACAACCTGGACAGAAATCATGCCGATACTGGAAAATAGTGGTTTTCGTGTGATAGCGCCCTGGCTGCGAGGTTTTGGCAAAACGAATTTTTTAAATGAGGATATATCCAAATCTGGAAATGCCGGAATTATCGCATTTGATATGATTCAATTGCTGGATAGTCTTGAAATTCGGCAATTTTTTATCGTGGGTCATGACTGGGGCGCAAATGTAGGAGAGGCTATCGCTATTGGCTGGCCGGAACGTGTGTTGAAAATAGCGTTTATTTCTTCGCCGCCGAGATTTGGCGAAATTCCGGTACCGAATTTTAAACATGCTCAACTGCAATGGTATCATTGGTTCATGGCAACTAAGGTAGGTGCAATAGAAATACGCAAAGATCCGATCTCCTTTGCACGCATCATGTGGGACAATTGGGCACCTGCTGGTTGGTACACAGAAGAAATATTTCGGAAAGTCTCTGAAAGCTGGCGAAACCCGGATTTTGTCGACGTTACTTTACACTCTTACCGCTCTCGATGGGGCGAAGCCGAACCGGATGACCAAAGCAGGCTCCTGGAAGAAAAAATAAAATCGACTCATAACCTCAGCCTTCCTGCATTGTACATCCAGGGGGAAAAGGACGGTGTTAATCCCCCGTACGTCAGCGAAAATTTGTATAAAAAATTTTCAGGATATTTTAAGCGTATTGTATTGCCAGGTATAGGGCATTTTCCATCCCGTGAAGCTCCTGCCTTTTTAGGGGAATATTTGATTGATTTTTTCTCTGATAGAAGCAGGGAAATGGAATGAAGATTTTGTTGTAACAGTTTTTTATAAATAATTATGCAAACTATAAATTGGGGAATGATAGGTGCAGGTGAGGTTTCTGAGATCAGAAACGGACCTGCTTTTAATAATGTTACCGGTAGCCGTTTGGTAGCGGTGATGCGTCGAAACGGCGAAAAAGCAGCAGATTATGCCAGGCGTCACGGTGTGGAGAAATGGTATACAGACGCTTCCGAGCTGATGGCCAACAAGGATATTAATGCAATCTATATTGCCACGCCTCCTTCATCGCATATGGATTATGCTATAGAGGCGCTTAACAAGGGTTTTAATGTTTACCTGGAAAAGCCGGCAGCACTTAATGCTGATCAGGCATGTCAGATAGCTGAAGTTTTAAAAGAACACCCGGACCAAAGGTTAACGGTTGCGCATTACCGCCGTTATCTGCCACTTTTTTTAAAAGTAAAGGAATTTATTGATGAAAAGCTAATCGGCGATATAAGAACGGTTCAGATCAGAACCTGGCAAAACAAGGATTATACCAATCAAAATGATTGGTATATCGATCCTGAGATCTCCGGGGGCGGTTACTTCCACAGCGTAGCTCCTCATCAGCTTGATCTCATGCTGTATTATTTCGGTGAGGCTGAAAAATACAGTGGTTTTTCATTAAACCAAAACGGATCAGGGAATGCCGATGACCATGTCACCGGTCAAATATTATTTAAAAACAATGTGGTGGTAAACGGGTCGTGGTGTTTCACCGTTGCTGAAAATCAAGTTACGGACACCTGTGAGATTATCGGTACGAAAGGCAAACTCACCTTTCCATTTTCTGGTAACTATATCAAATGGGTAACCGATAAAGAGGAGCAAACCATAATCCTTGACCCCCCTCAATATGCACAGCAGCCATTGATTGAAAATATTGTCAAGTATTTCAACGGCGAATTGCCAAATCCTTGCTCTATTGACGAGGCAATTATATCCATGAAAATGATGGATGCTTTCACTACAAAATCGTCAGTAAAATTACCATTGGTATGAAACATTTCTTTAAGAAGATGAAAATTCTTTTTCCCATGAATTAAATTAATCAGCATTTCTTAATACAGATTTTCTATACTGTGGGCATTAAAAGGTCAAATGGGAATAGTTGGAAACAATAAATAATTGCAACAAGAGCCTACACAATGTGGTGCGGTCGTTGATAAACCGGAATCAAGGGAATAAAAGTAATCCATGGCCTAACTTATTTACACTTTATAATCAAGTTTAATAACTTCAGTCTATTGAACCAGTCAGGGTGATGCCCTGGACAGGATAAGGGATACCGGTGACTTGTTTTATGATGTGCTGGGTGATGGAATCAATCTAGTGGAAACGATCCAAAAGGTGCAAAGCGTATTTTCTTAGCATCGACACGGCAAAGAAATGATTGCCAAGGTTCGCACTGATGGCAGTGACAGATATTGACAGAGTTTCTAGCCAGGCTTCCGGCGCTGAACTGTTGAAAGCACCGCCCGGTCTGTTTAAATCGTTCCTTTACTGCATTTGATCCTCCAAAACGCGCGCTCGCGTTCATTGCTTAACTCATTTTCTTTCATTAACAATTCGGTAGAAAGTTCCGCAGGCGGTGCAGGCCGGACTAGGATGATGGTCAATTTGATGACAACTTTGGATCATCAAACAAAAAATAACCATATTAAAATGAAAAAATTACTAACTATTACCCTGGTAGGAGCCGCGCTCACCAGCTTGGAATTTATATTATTTCAATCCTTTTGATTTTAGCCAAGAACTGATCTTACGTGAGAGTTGTGCTTTAAGTTCCAGCGTTACCCAGTGGCCTGAAGGCATATCAATCACGGTTAAATCTGAGCAGGCCTTGCGCATGGGCGCTCCAATTTTACTGACGTTTATATTAGAAAACGGCTCATATTCATCATTGATATATAAAACAGGCAAGTTTAGCTTCCCATTGTTTAAGGAAGTTTTGGCATAGGCAATATTGGCCTTATCGTTCAGATAATACGAGTTGGCAGGTAGGAACCCCGTTTTCCTGAATGCTGCCGTCAACGTATCGAAATCGGCCTTAGGCCATAAGTCGGGGTCGGGTTTGGTAGCCGGCGCCCGATGCGCTGCGCCGAAGCGTCCCCCATTAGCAGTAACAACTGCCGAAGGCGATAGCTTCCCGGATGAGGAGGGAACTCCTTTTATAAAAATGGAGGCCAGTGTTGAATGTATATCCGCATTCATATCGCTAACAGACTGATCAAAATGCGTGAGGTAGAAACGCCAGTAATCCCATTGCCCATCAGGGTATTTATCCGCAGGATACCGCTTTCGGTTTATATAAGGTAACAAGTTGGGTAATGCCCAGGCGTTTGGCATATAAGGTACGGAAACAAGCACTGCCGCCCGACTGATCTTCGGATAATGTGCAACAAGCAAACCAACAACAGGGCTCCCCCAATCATGCCCTACCCAAACAGCCGGTTTTCCGCCGAGGTGACTGTTTAATTCTATCATATCATCAACTATTTCTTTTAACGCATACGACTCCTTTTTTACAGGAACAGAAGATCCTCCGAAACCGCGCAGGTCGGGTGCAATACAGTGCCATCCTTCAGCAGCAAGTTCTTGCATTTGTGCCCGCCACGTTAACCCTATTTCCGGCCAGCCGTGAATAAAGAATATAAGCGGGCCGTTCGCAGGTCCTGCTTCCCAATAATGTGTGGTTGTGCGCTTAGATTTGAAAACATGCGAGGTCATTTCCCACACTTTATTACTGTTGGTGACCTTTGCAGTTTCGGCTCCCGACTCAAATGCCGAACTAACTGTCAGTAAGCCCGCAGCGAACAGCACTATTCCAATTAGATGACTTTTCGAATTCATGTCGTGTCGTTTTAATGTTTACAAGCTTCTGTTAATTTATATCAGTTTGCTCAAAATTGCCTTGGCAGCCAGTAGATCGTCTGCCTGCTTAAATATAGAAGCAGATACGATGCCCCCCTCTGTCATCATGAAAATTAATTCCGTTAGTTCTTTATCGCTGAGAAGTTGCTTATGCCCGGAATTTGCCACCAAACCGGCTACGTAATCTTTAAAGTGCTGTTCCGCCAATTGTATTTCCTTAAGCACCCTGATGTCGCTCATGCCGGCTTCGTCATTAGCTTTAATAAAACGGCAACCGTTATAACTGTTTTTTAGCTGGCGCTCCCTGTGGTAGTCGAAAATTGCCAGCAGTTTCTCTCTTGGGTCTTTTACATTTTTAATCTCGGCTTCAAGCCTTTCAAGCCAATACTGGTGGGTCCGTTGCAGGTAAGCCACCAATAGATCGGTTTTGGAATGAAAGTGTTTGTACAGCGATGCTTTAGCTATATCAGCTTCTTTAATGATCTGGTTAATTCCGGTATCATTATACCCTTGTGTAAAGAATAACCTAGCAGCTGTATCTAATATTTTAATGACTACAATTTGACCCCTACGTTTGATCATGCTAAATAGACAAATCTGCCTATTTAATGTTTTTTAATTATTGTAATTTGCATTTTCTCATTCTTAGATGGCTTGAAATCGCTAACTGGTCGCTTTTACCGTCAGAATTGTTTCCGCATGCTTTGCTTTACTTTCACTCGGTGCATTTCACCCCAGGCGCTTAGTTCACTCAAAACGTTTTTCAAAGTGCGGCTATAGCCCGTTGCTTCATATATAATGCTCACCGGTGTGGTTAGGTACACTTTGCGGCTGATAAAGTCATTTAACTCCAGGTCCTTGAGTTCTTTAGCTAACACTTTGGCAGATATGCCGCTGAGTTCGTGCTGGATCTCGTTAAAACGTTTTGAGGATTGAACCAAAGAAAGGATCAGTGCCAGTTTCCATTTTCCGTTCAGCACATACAGCGCGTCGAGGACGTTTTTAAGGGAATTCGCGCATTCTACCTTGTTCGGAAGAGGTTCATTCTTAATGACTTTCATAGCGGCAAAGGTAAGCACTTACCCTGATGTAAGCGCTTACCTTTGGGTAACTACTCACTTTTTGCCAGTTGGTAACCCTAGTTTTGGCGGTATGAAAAATATACTTTATTTGAAGTCCAGCCTGCAGGGCGAGGCTTCCTACAGCAAAAAGCTGGGAGATGCGATTATTGAAGAAATAAAGGCCAAATATCCCGGTAGCACGGTAGATGAATTGGACCTTGTTAGTTCCGATATACCGCATTTGAAACCGGAGGTTTTAAGAGCGATGTTTACACCTGAACCGGACCAGGCAGCTATTCAGCTTTCCGATATTTTAGTCCAACAATTATTCGCTGCTGATATCATTGTAATCGGTGCGCCGCTGATTAACTATACAATCCATAGTGCGCTGAAAGCCTGGATCGATCATATCACCCGCGCTGGAATTACCTTCGGCTACAGTGAAAACGGCCCTGTGGGAAAGGTAACCGGCAAAAAGGTTTATGTTGCCATGTCTTCCGGCGGAGTGTACTCTGAAGGCCCAGGCAAAGCCAATGATTTTGTTGCTCCTTACCTGAAAGCCTTCCTCGGCTTTTTAGGCATGACAGACTTAACGGTTTTTCGTGCCGAGGGCTTAAAAGTTCCGGGCGTAAAAGAGCAGGCAATGGAGAAAGCATTAAACAGTATATTGATTGACTGATGGCAACGTTAAATCATTTCAAAAGTTTCACCGATACGCTTGCCGTGCAGAGTATGCGGATGCCGGTATTATTTACCTCGCACGGCAGCCCGATGGATATACCCTTGTCCAAAGAGGAGAAACCTTTTTGGAACAGTTTGTTTGAGTTGGGAAAAGAGTTGCAGCACAAGTACGAAATAAAAGCCGCTCTGATCGTGTCTGCGCATTGGTGCACACAGGGCACATTTGTCAATATTTCACCGCAGCAAAACCAGATCTATGACTATTACGGCTTTCCGGATGAATATTACCAGGTGAAATACCAGGCAGCAGGTGCGCCGGATATCGCAAAAGAGATCAAAAGGATTGTTCCATCAGTAACCGAAACCCCTGAATGGGGACTGGATCACGGTGCCTGGCCCATGCTGATGCATCTGTTCCCTGACGCTGATATCCCGGTTTTTCAAATGAGCATAGATTATCATGCAGCGCCGGAATATCACTTTCAACTTGGCAGGCAGCTCAAGTCGCTACGGGACAAAGGTGTTTTGATCATCGGCAGCGGGTCGCTGATCCACAATTTAAGCCTGGTCAGGCAACGTTTCGCCACAGGCGATATGACCCCGTTTGGATGGGAAGCCGATTATGATCACTGGATTAAAAATGAAATAGAACAGCGTAACTTTGACAGCATTCTCAATTACAGCACTAGCCATACTTTGGGAAAGCTGGCCGCACCCACACCGGATCATTTTGTACCCGTCCTGTACAGCCTTGGGCTGATGGACAGTAAAGATGAGGTCAAACATTTCTATGAAGGTGCCGCTAAACTTCCGGCGTTCAGCGAACGCAGCTTTATCTTGGAATGTTGTTAACAGGAATATCGTTTCGGCTCCAGGATTAGTTGATAGCTCTAAAATCTATTTTAAGTGTATCCGGTCAATAATGTCATTACATCGGCGGCTGACCAAATTTTGGCCTGCTGGCAAAATTGAAAATTGACAGTTAGGTAACTTTGGATCTTTATAAGAAAACGGATGACAATAGTAATTAGTTACAGGTGCTTCGTCGGAATGGAGGCGCGGTACCACTATTGATGAGTAAGGAAGGGGCGCCTTATCATGGCGCCGCACGTAATCAAGCCGATTGTTGGATGTGTCTAAAAAGGCATTAAGTAGTTAACGTTTCTCATTCCGGCAGACCTTGCCAAAGTCCGAAGGGGACATGTTGAACTGTTTATGGAACAGCCTATTGAAATGATTGGGAGAACTAAAGCCTGTTATATTCGCTATCTCAAATATACGGTACTGTCCTTCCGCCAAAAGTTCAGCTGCTTTTTTCAGACGGGCAAGATTGGTCAGCTCGTTTACAGTGAGATTTGATATAGCTTTTACCTTTCTATACAATGTCGGGCGGCTTATATTTAATGAGTCAGCTAAAAAACCGCCATCAATTTGAGCATTGTCAAGGTTGCGCAAAATGATGTTATTCAATTGTTCAAGGAACAACTCATCTCCCTTAACACTTGCCATAGTTTTAATATGTGCAAGAGGAGAATTAACAAAATAATCTTTTAACGTATTCCTATTGTTGATCAAATTTGCAACCTGGGCCTTCAAATGTCGAGGTGAAAACGGCTTTTCGATATATGCATCAGCTCCAAGTTCTAAGCCCTCGATACGTGAAATTAATGTGTTTTTGGCAGTTAGAAGGATAATAGGTACATGTGAATATTCGAACATTGATTTAACGGTTTTACAAAATACAAAACCATCCATACCCGGCATCATCACATCGCTTATGATCAATTGTACCGAAGTTGATGCAAGAATCTCAAATGCCTGTTCAGCATCTGTGGCACGTATAATTGAGTAAGTGCTTCGTAATAATCCTTCAACAAAATCAAGGATCTCCTCATTATCATCTATGATCAAGATTACTTCGGCCATTATTTTAGTTGTTGTCTTTCTTCTTTATAGATCTTAGCTTGAATTCAATTTTTTGATGTACAGGCAAGGTGAGAACGAACGTATTCAGATGGTCATCAAAACGCACCAATTCAAGCGCACCATTATGCAGTTCAGCTAAAGCCCTGGCCAGTGCTAACCCAATGCCTGAACCGGGTTTTTCCATCTCGTTAATGCGATAAAACGGTTCGAAGATCTTCTCCCGTAAATGCCATGGTATCAATGGCCCATCATTGCTGATTTTCAAAACAAATTTTCGCTGATCCTCCTCAATTACGGTGAGTTTAACCTTAATAACTGATGCCGCATATTTTACGGCATTGCCTAATAAGTTAGTTGTAATCTTATTAAACGCCTCCTTGTCAATAAAGGCAAAGAAATTACGGTCTGGTAAATTCAGGTCAATTGCTATCGAACTGGATGTTGACAATAAGGCAAAGGCTTGAATATTTTCTTTTATAAGATCAGGAATATTTGCACGTACAAAATTAAGACTAAAACCATAGTTTTCAGTACTTCTGAAATCCAGGAGTTGATCTGTCAGCTTTACCAATCGTTCAGTGTTTTTTTCGATACTTTTCAAATTAGCACGGACAGCCGGCAATTCTCCTACCTCATCCATCACCATCTCCAGCGGCCCTATGATCAGCGTTAACGGCGTTCTAATCTCATGGGCCACGTTAGTGAAAAAATCGATCTTAGCATTGTATATTTCCTTTTCCTTGGCTTGATTAAAAAAAGCGAGTTTTCGCCGATGGCGTTCCTGTTGCCGTCGATGGTAAGCATTTATTAACAGGTACAGAGATGACAAAACAACTAATGTATAGACAAGGTATGCAACACTTGTATCCCACCAGGGAGGGGTGATACGGATAAACAGCTTTTTGACATTAGATTTTATTTTACCATTATCACTTATCGCCATAACCTTGAAAGTGTATTCGCCTGGCGGTAAACTGGTATAGTATATTCTACGGTTGATACCGAGCGTATTCCAATGTCGGTCCATTCCATCCATCCGATATCGATAACGCAGTGTATTTCCCGACAAGTAAGACAATGCTGCAAATGCGATGGAAATCGTCGATTCCTTATAATTAAGCTTTAGCGAATCAGTATAACTGATAGCTTTTTCCAACCTGTTTTTATCAATATTCAAATCCTGATTGTTGACCTGCAAACTGGTTACATAAACTGGGGGGCTGTTGGCCATGTTATCCATATTTGCCGGGTTAAAGGCGATCAGGCCTTTTACACTGCCGAAATACAACGTACCATCGGGACTGGCATACCCGGAGCTGTAATTAAATTGATCGGTTAAAAGCCCGTCAGTTTTATTATAAACCTTCCAACTATTTTGCGCTGGAGTATGCATCACTAATCCTCTTGAAGTGCTAATCCAGATATGGCCAAGCTTATCCTCCAATACTTTATAAACCATATTACTTGGTAACCCGGTGCCGGTGTTATAGCGAATGAAGGTTTTATTCGATCTGTTATACAGGCATAGTCCCCCGCCTTCAGTGGAAAGCCATATACGATTGCGGCTATCTTCGTAAACGCTACAGACGCTATTGCTGCTTATGCCTTTCTGTCCAGAAGCGCTGGCGCGGTAATTTCCCTTCTCCCCATTTGCGGGGTTGTAATAGTATAAACCATTGCCAATTGTAGCAGCCCAGATTACGCCGTCATGATCTTCAATAATGCTGAAAACATAGCTGTGCTTTGGAAATTCTGATAATAACCTGAACCTGTCCTTTTCTCGCTCATACGAATATACCCCATTACTCGTCCCGAACAAGAGTTCGCCTGACCGCTTTTTACAAGCCGATATGATGAAATTAGATCTTAATCCGTTTACGTTTGGATCCGCCTTGTATTGCCGTACTCTTTTGCCAGTACTGATATCAATGACGTCGAGGCCCTGTTGAAAGGTTCCTACCCACAACTCTCCATTGCTGATTACTAGTGCATGAATATTATCGGAAGAGGGTGAGCCGGAGATCTGATAACGCTTCACCTCGCTCGTATTTGGGTTTAATTTGTTTAACCCGGCATCTTCTGTACCCACCCATATTTCTCCGTTTCCATTTGGGTAAAGTTCACGAATTGCATTCCCGCTGAGGCTGCGTTCATCGTGCTTCCGGAAATATTTCCGAAAATAACTATACCTGCTATGATAGTAATTTATGCCACTGAAATAAGTACCACCCCATATTCCTCCTTCAAGGTCTTTATATAAAGTATAAACTGAATTGTCCGATAAAGAATAAGGATCTTCATCGTCATGTTTCAAAACCTGGTTCTCACCGCTCTTTAAATTTATAATATGTACGCCGGTTTCAGAAGCAACCCAATAGATGTCTGCACTGTACTTCAAAACGTTTCGAACAAATACCGGAAGATTGCCTGCAGCCTTTCCCAGTAAATGTTTATAGGTATTCGTCTTAGGATTATATAAACTTAAACCAGTGGTCGTTCCGACCATCAGTTCTCCAGATGGGATCATACTCAGTGTAGTGACATAAGTATTTTTTAAAGCGGCCGCATAAAGCACATTCTTGCAGGTAAATTTTCCGGCCGTATTATCGAATTGAAATAAAAGCCCGGCATATGATGATACCCAAACGGAATGATCTTTTCCGATACACAAAGCCGATACTTGCAACTGTTCAGGAATACCATTAAAATGTTGAACAACC
>JAESTD010000065.1 GCA_016763755.1 Mucilaginibacter sp. | reverse complement strand
TTCGCTTGTGGTATCAAACATAAATAATTTTTAAGATAATTTTCAAAAGCTTTTACCTTTATCCTTTCACCTTTTACCTCAAAAAAATATGCCTGTTATCCTGCCTGTAAAAGATAAATCACCTCAAATTGGTAAAGATGTTTTCATAGCGCCCAACGCTACTATTGTTGGCGATGTAGTAATGGGCGATAATTGTTCCGTTTGGTTCAATGCCGTTATACGTGGAGATGTGCATTATATCAAGATAGGCAACAACACCAACATTCAGGATAATGCTTGTATCCATGCAACATATTTAAAGGCACCTACCAACATAGGTAATAATGTGTCCATTGGTCATAACGCTATCGTACATGGTTGCACCTTAAAAGATAACGTTTTGATAGGCATGGGAGCCATTGTAATGGATGATGCTGTGGTTGAAGAGTACGTCATCATAGGTGCAGGTTCCGTTGTCTTAGAACGTACCGTTTGCGAGTCTGGTTATTTGTATGCCGGTTCTCCTGCAAAAAAAATAAAGCCCCTTACTGATGAGCAAAGGGCTTTGTTAGATAAATTGCCTAATAATTATATTATGTACTCCGGCTGGTTTAAAGAGTAACCTGTTCTTTAGGGATGGCTAAAGGTTCTTCAGACTCCCAATTGGGTCTCAGAGTGAGTTCCTTATCGTAAAGCCATATATTTTCGGGCTGTTCTTTTTGCTTTACATTACCGCTATCAAAATGGCCATTCTTGTTGGTATCATATACCACCCGTATGCGGTATTTACCGGTAAGGTAATTCTTATAAACAATAGATGTGTTGGCAGTTACAGGGTCGCTTTTTAAAACGTTCTTCTGGTCGTCCAGTAACTCAACCACATAGCTTTTACTGGGTTCAGGTACGGTCACTTTTAAGGTAAGCTGACTATAATTTTCCTGCTTGTCTCCTTCAAAGTTTACACCAGCCAATTTATTTTTATCACCATAGATATCGGTGAAAGCTGATTCATTAATTGTAAGCTGATATTTTCGACCCGCCCGGAAACGGTATTTTAAGTACACCGTTCGGGTTGATGATGTATCCTTGCTGATAGTAAAATTTTGCACTGTAGCAGAATCTTCTTTCAGAACTATTAAACCTTGCTCATAAGATGTTATCGGCAGGTTAGCAGTGATGGATAGATCTGACCCCGGCTTTAAGTGATTATCCCTGTTAAGGCCATATTTGAAACTCAGGTTGCGTACAAAGGATTCTTTCTTTTGCTTGCGCTGGTATGCGGTATCAATAATTTTATTGTTGTCCAACACAGCTACGCTTATTGAATCCCAATCCATATTGCGCATGTAAACGGTAGCGGTATCATTGGTTTTGCTGAGTTCAACAATCTTCTGATCGTTTAATGCAGGTGGATATAGTACCTTAACGGACGGCTTAGTTAATCGTTTATTAAATATGAGCGACAGTACGCCATCATTTCCAAACTTCTTCTCAACCCTGAATTTATCCGGGATCTGCTGAAATAGCGACAGGCGGATATTGCTGGTATCTTTAGTGAGTACTATTGGTTTCTTAGAAAAAGCTATCAGTTCTTTATCGTTATCAAATATTTTATTTGGGCTTGTTTCTTTCAGCGCATAAATGCGATAAGCACCATCATGCAAATTGTTCAGAGAGAAATTACCCGATGAATCAGTAGTCGTGAAAATAGTAGGTTTCTTTTTGCCAAAGAAAGCAGAGTCCTGGCTAACCGGGAAGATCATTACAGTCGCTTCTTTTTCTTTCTCCTGGGTAGTACTGTTTATTACAGATCCCGACATGCTTAATGAATCAATATGCGGGCCGGTAGAAAACACGTACGTGAAATTTTTGAGAACGTTGCTTTCGTTTACGTCCTGTATCGCTTTTCCGAAGTTGATAACGTAAGTCGTATTTTTTTGTAAGCTGTCTTTAAACTTTACCTGCAGCGTCTTTTTGTTTACGTTGTACTCCGGTGCTTTTTCAGAAGTGGGGCTGATAGTAATTTCCTGGTAAGTATTGGTGAGTTTAAAAAATTCATCAAATTCCAGGTTCACTTCTTTGGCGTTAAAATTCCTAGTCATGTTGGCCGGCGTTGCCTTCAACAATTTCGGCGGAGTGAGATCTCGTGGCCCACCTTGCGGCCTTTGGATGGCTGCGCAGCCAAAAGCAATCAAAATGATAACTATTAACGACAGATTTTTAGCAAAAAAGGCAGGTTTTTGATTTAACATATATTTTAAGCCCTGTAAGCGATTTTTATGATTTTGTGAACGCCAATATTAAAAATTTAAAATAGTGGCTTAAAATTAATATTTTATAAATTACTGTAAATCAATATTTTATCTACTATCTTGATACATGAACCATTAAAACCGACACATCTGACGGTGAAACACCCGAAATACGTGATGCCTGCCCTAAAGTGCGTGGTTTTATCCTTCCTAATTTTTCACGTGCTTCTTTCGAAAGAGAACCGAGTTGACTATAATCAAAATCAGGATTGATCTCGCGATCTTCCATTTTTTTCATCTTGTCCACTATCTCCATTTCTTTGATAAAGTAACTCTCGTATTTGATTTTTATTTCAGCCTGCTCAATAGTTTCTTTATCAAATTTCGATAACAACTCTTGCAGTGAATCATCTGTAGATTTCAACTCATCAAACCCTACCTGTGGACGGCTTAATAAATTGAAGAGCTTTGTGTTTTGAGGAATAGGTGAAGTGCCGTTCTCCTCGAGTATCGCGTTCACTTTACCTGGCTCAATACTCTTAGCTTTTGTGAAAGCTACTATATCGTCTGAGTTTTTGATTTTGGCGTTTACCTTATCTATGCGTTCATCACTAATCAAACCAAGTTCATGGCCTATCGGACTTAACCTGATATCTGCATTATCCTGGCGTAACAGCAAGCGATGTTCTGCCCTTGAAGTGAACATACGATAAGGCTCTTCAGTACCTTTTGTTACCAGGTCATCAATTAATACGCCGATGTATGACTCTGATCTTTTAAGGATCAGTTCATGTTTATCGTTGATTTTTTGGTGTGCATTAATACCTGCAATGAAACCTTGTGATGCTGCTTCTTCATAACCGGTAGTGCCATTTATCTGACCTGCGAAATAAAGATTGCTGATCTGTTTGGTTTCCAACGTTAAGCTTAGTTGTGTAGGGGGGAAGAAGTCGTACTCGATGGCGTAGCCCGGGCGGAACATTTTAGCATTCTCGAATCCGGGGATTTGTGTTAACGCGCGGTACTGTACATCCTCGGGCAGTGAGGTGGAGAAACCATTTACGTAGATCTCTACCGTATTCAAACCTTCGGGTTCTACAAAGATCTGGTGCCTGTCGCGCTCGGCAAAACGGTTGATCTTATCCTCAATGGATGGACAATATCTCGGGCCTAAACCTTTGATACGACCGGTAAACATTGGTGATTTTTCAAAGCCTTCTTTCAGCGTTTCGTGAACATTTGTATTGGTATAGGTTATCCAGCAACAGCGCTGTTCTTCTATCCCTTGTACATCTGTATAAGAGAATTTGCCACGTACTGTGTCGCCCCATTGCTCTTCCATCAAAGAGTAATCAAGGCTGCGGCCATCCACACGGGGTGGGGTACCGGTCTTCATTCTACCCGCTTCAAAGCCTAAGGTTACCAGTTGTTCAGTAAGGCCAGTAGCCGCTTTTTCACCTGTACGGCCGCCGCCAAATTTTTTTTCACCGATATGAATAATACCGTTTAAAAAAGTCCCGTTTGTTAATACTACTGCATCTGCTACTATCTCTACACCGATAGATGTTTTAACACCCGCAACCGTATTGTTCTTAATCAAAAGTGATGTTACGGTATCCTGCCACATGTCTACATTAGGCGTACGTTCAAGGGCTAAGCGCCATTCTTCAGCAAAGCGCATACGATCACTTTGAGCGCGTGGGCTCCACATTGCAGGGCCTTTGGATTGGTTCAGCATCCTGAACTGGATAGACGTTTTATCAGTGATAATGCCTGAGTATCCACCTAAAGCATCTACTTCGCGTACTATCTGTCCTTTAGCTACACCACCCATTGCAGGGTTACAACTCATCTGCGCAATGGTGCCCATGTTCATGGTAATTAGCAGCACAGATGAACCTAAATTGGCAGCGGCAGCAGCAGCTTCACAGCCTGCGTGACCAGCACCAACTACAACAACATTATACTTCTTAAACATATCAATGGTAATGTTCCACGTGGAACATTGTT
>JAESTD010000064.1 GCA_016763755.1 Mucilaginibacter sp. | reverse complement strand
TTATTTCTCTTTTAAAAGAACCACCCTTTGGCTTTGTGCGGTGTGTTTAAGACCTCTCCGAAAGGGATTGCAAATCTACAAAAAATAATACCCCTGCAAAATATTTTTACAAAAAAAATCGGCAGGCTAAAAGCCCGCCGATCTTAATGAAATTTTAGTTATCCTATGTACTTAAAAATCATCCTCTTCCGAAACCAGTGCTGCTTTTTTAGCAGCTTCGGCAGCAATAGATTTTTTTGTTTTGTATTTATCAATTTGTTTACGAAGACTCTCAACCGCAAGGTCGGTAGCTTCTTCAAAAGTTTTACATTGTTCTTTAGCAAACATCTGCAAGCCCGGCAGCGTCAGCTTTATCTCCGATATCTTGTTAGCCTCATCCTCTACGTTCTCCAGTTTTAAATAAACTTCGCCGCTTACTATCTTGTCAAAAAACGTCTCCAGCTTATCTGCTTTCTTCTGTATAAATTCCAGTAATTTCTGATCTGCGGTGAAATGAATTGATTGCACTGTAATTTTCATTTTTCCTCCTTTTTATGCCTTTGGATGGGCTTGTTTATAAATAGATTTAAGTCTCTCAACAGAATTGTGCGTATATACCTGCGTGGCGCTCAAATTAGCATGGCCAAGCAGTTCTTTAATAGCATTTAGGTCGGCGCCTTTATTTAACAGGCTTGTTGCAAACGTATGCCTTAGCACGTGTGGGCTCTTTTTATCTTGTGTTGATATGTATGACAGATACTTTTGCACGGTTAAATAAATAAGCTTCGGATATGCACTCGTTCCTTTATTTGTAACGATAAAGGTTAAGGAATTGTTATTAAAATTTTCACTTTTCCTGGCCATCCGGTATTGGTCAATAAGTGCCAATAGTTCATTATTAAGCGGTATTATCCTCTGTTTGTTGCGTTTACCTAAAACCTTTATCGTTTTATCGCGGATATCTATATCCTCATCTTTTAAGCCCAATAATTCGGCCAAACGCATACCGGTACCAAAAAGCATCTCAATGATAAGCTTATCCCGCACACCGGCAAAGTCATTCGTAAATACAGATACACCTCCCTCGCTCACTCTGCCATCAAGCAAAGCTGTCATTTTATCGGCTTCAACCACTACGGGTAAACCCTTAGTTATTTTCGGCGCGATGATCTTTGCGGTGGGATTTGCGGTTACCTCGCCACGTTGCAGTAAAAATTTAAAGTATTTGCGCAGGGTGGCCAATTTGCGGTTGATAGAGCGCGGACCAATACCGTTATCCATCTGCTGCACCATCCAGTTACGAATGTCATGATAGGTTATTTCTGCGGGATGTGTTGTATCAGGGGCTTGCCCGTAGGCTAACGGGTTCAAATAATGGAAGAATTGCTGCAGGTCGGTCTCGTACGCTGTAACGGTGTGGGGCGAGTATCTTTTCTCGTTACGGATGTACTGTATGAAATCGCCTAAAAACATAAAAACTATTTGAACACTCAAGGAAAATGAATGTACAAATAGTTTTTTTATGCTGACAAGAAATTTGTAAAATTCTTTATCGAAAGAAAGAATTAAACAGTTTCTTGGTTTAAACCTTGTTTGTAGATAGCGTGTTTAACCACGTGTCTGCGAGTAACAGATTTCTTTTCAAAAGCCTGACGACTGCGTAGCTCTCTTAAGACACCAGTTTTCTCAAATTTCTTTTTAAAGCGTTTTAATGCTTTATCTAATGATTCTCCGTCTTTTACGTTGATAATGATCATAATCCCAAATACCTCCTTTCAGGGACGACAAAGGTAGATAAAATGTTTTAATTCTGAAATACAATAAATTATATTTTTTAGAGGCGATGGAACCTTAGACGATTTCCTCAAAAAAAACGCGAATATCCTCGGCTAATAGTTTGGGCTGTTCCATTGCCGCAAAATGACCGCCACGTGCAACTTCTGTCCACCTCACAATTTTGAAAGCCCTTTCTACATAAGATCGCGGTGGGGTAGGTAGTTCTTTGGGGAACCTGACAAAAGCTACGGGTATATTGATATACTCCCCCGCATCAAATTTTAACGGGAATGAGCTATTTTCTTTGTATATATTGATAGAAGATGGCAGCGTTTGTGTGAACCAGTAAAGCGATATGTTACCAAGTAATTCATCTCTGCTAATAGCGCTTTCAAGATCACCATTGCTATCCGTCCAGCTATTGAATTTTTCTATTATCCAGGCGCACAGCCCGGCCGGCGAGTCGTTTAGACCATAAGCAAGGGTTTGCGGCTTTGTACTTTGGATCGCACCATAAGCCCCTTCTTTTGAGTACCAATCTGCCACCTGCTGTTTAAATGCTATTTCTTTAGGTGATAACTGATCGCCCTTGGGCAGATACGGTTGATACGATCCGGAAATGAAATTGAGATGTAAGCCTATCAAATTTTCCGGATGCTTAAGTGCCAACCAGCTGCTTATACCGGCCCCAATATCGCCCCCTTGTGCTGCATACTTTTGATAACCTAAGCCCAGCATCAACTTGTGCCATAGTTCGGCGATCACTACACTGCTACATCCTGGTAGTTGTGGCTTTGATGAAAACCCAAATCCTGCTACTGATGGAATAACCAGGTCAAAGGTTAATCCGTCTCCTTTCGTTAATAGGGGAATCATCTTTACCATTTCTAAAAACGACCCTGGCCAACCGTGCGTAATGATAAGTGGTATTGATTTTTCTCCTTCTCCTTTAACGTGAATAAAGTGGATATGATAGCCATCTATTTCGGCAATGAAATTATTATAAGTGTTTATTGTCTCTTCGGTTTTGCGCCATGAGTATGTATTTTGCCAATAGTTGCAAAGTTCTTTTACGTAAACCAGATCAGCGCCATAAGCCCAACCGGCACCGCTAATTTCTGCTGGCCAGCGTGTGTTCTGCAACCTGTTTTTAAGATCGGCTATCTCACTTTCGGCAACTGCAACTTTAAACGGCTTAATCTTCATTCTGATGCTGTGGCCTTCAATGCCTGTGGTGCCCGCTTATCCGCAGGCAGGGCCATGTATTTTTTATAACTATCGTTGATATACGCCGCCATTGATTCGCGATTGTTACTTCTCAGGAATTTGTAATTTGGCCTGTACATGGTCATGAAGTTTTCTAACTCTACCCCTTTCAGCGGTACAATGCTGCCCACATAGGCCGGGCTAAACGCTGAATCGATAGCTCGTTGCTCCGCTTCACCCTGAAAATATTTTTTAAGACGGCGGGCGCGCTTACCCTCTCCGCTAAACCATGTTGATGGCGATAGCACATATACCTTACTTTTCTCATAAACCTCAGGATACTCTTTGCGCGGGTCAAACTGCGGACGGGTAGCAGTAACATTTACCTCGCTAAGCTTTATCATCTGGGTAGCCATCTCTACCCTCTTTGGCCGCATATCAATCACATATAAGGTATCGGCAGTATACCCCGGTGAATTGAATACAAGCGTATGACCTGTGGCGGTATTGATCTGGAAGTTACCGTTCTTGTCCGTTATAGTCACCTGCTTAGTATTGATATCCCTTATAAATACATTATCAAGGCGGTTGTTATGCCCGCTTTCATAAACAGTTCCTTTTAACTGGTTTTGGGCATAACTGATTTGCACAAATACAATAAAGACGGCGGTTAGGGACAGGATCTTCTTCATGGCTTAAGTATTAGCATAATAGTAACCTTTGTAAGATTATAAAGGTTTGCAAATAAACGCTTCAGGGCATAAAAAAACCCGGCTAAACCGGGTTTTTGAAATGATATTACTTTTTCCAGACGTTATTGTCTGAATTATAGTCAGGAGATGTTTTATCAGGATCTACCGTTACCTGAATAATTTCTTCGGTAGATGGGAATTTTGCAACAAAACTGGTGTTGCGCTCCCATATCTCAACCGGCAGCTTTAAGCGCTGCACTTTACCGCTTGCAGTTTTAACCTCAAGCGTGGTTGGGAATGCCATTTTATCCAGGTTATCCAAAGTGATCAGTGCTCCTTTTGATGGATCGTTATCCACGTATTTTACATCGCGGACACCAACATCCAGTCTCCAGTTGTTTACAAACCAACCTCTCCAGAACCATTGCAAACCCTCGCCGCCAACGTTTTCCATCGTGCGGAAAAAATCATCTGGCGTTGGGTGCTTAAATGCCCAACGTGCAACATACGTGCGGAAAGCATAGTCAAAACGCTCAGGGCCTAAAATTTCCTCGCGAAGCATAGTTAAGCCCATGCCCGGTTTAAAGTATAATAACAGGCCGGTGTTTTGCTCTTTCAGGTTCTCAGGATTACTCATAACCGGCTCCAGCTCGGGGCGGGTTAAGTAGGCACCTATCTTTTGCATATCCTGTTTTTTGTTGGCATACTCACCGTTGTTAAAATCAGCGGTAGTTAAAGTATTGATGAAAGTATTGAAACCCTCATCCATCCAACCATAAAGGCGCTCGTTAGAGCCAACGATCATCGGGAACCAGGTGTGGCCAAACTCGTGGTCGTTTACACCCCAAAGTGAGCTTTTCGTTGCTTTCCAGCTACAAAATACAATGCCCGGATATTCCATACCGCCAACAACACCGGCAACTGCAGTTGCTGCAGGGTATGGATATTCAAACCATTTTTTTGAGTTATACTCGATTGATTTTTTCACATACTCGGTAGAGCGTCCCCATGCATTTTTGCCATCACTCTCAACCGGATATGCAGATATCGCCGTCGATTTTTTACCGCTTGGCAGATCAAGTTTAGCTGCATCAACAATAAAGGCTGCCGATGAGGCCCATGAAGCGTCACGTGCATTTTTTATCTTAAAACGCCAGGTCAATTCTTTTTTACCGGCCGGGCGCGATGCAGCGTTAGTTACTTCTGATGCCGAACGGATAACCACAGTTTGCTCGCTTTTCTCAGCGGCATCCCAGCGTTTGATCTGTTCAGCGGTATATACTTCCTGTGGATTTTGCAACTCGCCTGATGCAACTACGATGTGGTTTGCAGGGGCAGTGATGCTCAGGTCGAAATCACCGTACTCCAGGTAAAACTCGCTTGGGCCGGTGTATGGCAGCATGTTCCAGCCTTGTACATCATCGTAAACATACATACGTGGGTACCACTGTGCTACGGTATAGATCTTTCCGTTTTTGGTATCCTGGATACCCGTGCGGTCTGACCCATAGTTAGGCACCACAAACGAATATTCAATGGCTAACTTTACCTGACCACCATTAGCTGCAACACCCTGTGGCAAGATGATCTGCATACGGGTATCGTTAATGGTATATTTAAGATCGGTGTTTGCGCCGACAAGCTTTACCGATTTTATGGTATATCCGCCTTGCGAAAGATCACCGCGGCCACCATTACGGCTGCCTGCCGGTGGGATAATAGCCTCGCCACGTGAATCCTTTTTAAACAAGTTCTGATCTAACTGCATCCAAAGAAAATCCAGCTTTTGCGGACTGTTGTTAGTGTAGTTTAATATCTCCGAGCCGCTAACCTCATTGTTTTGATCGTTAAGCTTGGCAGATAATTGATAATCGGCACGGTTTTGCCAGTATTTTGGGCCGGGCTGGCCATCGGCGGCACGAAACTCTGATCCGTTTTTGGTGTAGAAAAATGGTGCAAAAGCATCGTGGTAGTTGTAGTTACTTGCGGGAGCTTGCTGAGCCTGCGCTATATTGCTAACAGCCATAACAGCCAGCACGCTACCGGCAATTAGTTTTAATTTCATAATGTTCAGTCGAGATTTAGTAAAACAAAGGGCAAGTATACAAATTTAAGGTTTGATGAGCTTATCAAATCTTAAACTGTAATAAGTAAGTTACGGGCTAATAATTAGCGGGTTAGCTTATACCAATTCTTTTTGGTAAACAGCTTCGTCAAAACCGAAGAATAGGAAGCCGTCCTTTTCAATTACCGGGCGTTTGATCATGCTGGTTTTTTCCTGCAACAGTTTCAGCGCATCGTTTTTGGTTTTAACGCCTTCTTTTATAGCCGGGTCAAGCTGCTTCCAGGTGAGGCCTTGTTTATTCAGAAATTTTTCATAACCTGCCTTTGTGTCCCATTCTTCCAATTTTTCAGGGCTGATGCCAAGCTTTTTAAAATCATGGAACTCATAAGGCACATTATTAGCCTTAAGCCAGTCAAGCGCTTTTTTAACGGTGTTGCAATTGGTTATACCATATACTTTCATACGGCTAAAATATTAATTTTTAGCACCACGGGATGCGTCATCATTATTAATTACAACAAACATGCTTACTTATTAAACTTTGTCATGGTAAGTTCGGTGCCGATTGTAGCAAAGCTTTTTACCATCTCTATCGACTGATCGATCAGCGCCGGGAGCTCGGGCTTTTCGTCATCATCAAAACCGCTCAATACGTAATCTACCTGGCGGCCTTTGGGGTAATTATCGCTGATACCGAAACGCAGGCGGGCATATTCGTTATTACCCAACACGGCTTCAATATTCTTTAACCCATTATGTCCGGCAGCGCTGCCTTTTGGTTTAAGCCGAAGGGTACCTAACGGTAAAGCAAGGTCATCTACAATTACCAGTACATTCTGAACCGGCACTTTCAATTCCTTCATCCAGTGGTTAAGGGCCTTGCCGCTCAGGTTCATATAGGTGGTGGGTTTTATCAGATGCAGGGTACGGCCTTTATGGCTTACCTCAGTATAGTAAGCCAAACGCATATTGTGGAATTTGGCATTCTCCTGTTTAGCATACTCATCCAGCACCATAAAACCGATGTTATGGCGGGTGTCTGCATACTCAGGGCCAATGTTTCCCAAACCAACGATCAAATATTTCATGCCCCCTCCGCCCCCTGAAGGGGGTACTTTTCTTAGATATTTACTGAAATAGGGTTTTATACCCATAATTATTTTAGTGCGCAAATTAATAAAAAATGGGGAGAGAAAACCTCTCCCTAAACCACTCAGCAGAAGCCCCACCCAAGCGGGCTGGTCATTCTGACAGAAGCGGGCGCCGGGATCATTTCCATCTCGATCGTCGCGTTCGCGGTTTTGGGATGGATCGCGAGTACCTTTATCCCGCGCGCCGAAGCCCCTGCGCCGG
>JAESTD010000063.1 GCA_016763755.1 Mucilaginibacter sp. | reverse complement strand
GCTCGATGTACAGCTTTTTATCAAATGCTGCAAACCAACCACCTGCTTCGTAATTGTTAAAAGTTGCCTGTTTCAAAGGCGTTAACTGGCGCGCGCTGTATAGGTCACCGGTCTCAGGTGGTTGAAAACCTACGCTATAGTTAGCATACAAACCTTTGTTATTTCCAAAATTGTAGGTTAAGCCAAGCTTAGGCGCTACGATGTTGAAATCGTTGGTTTCCTGTTGTTTGTACTTGCTGCCGCTGGTGATACCATTGATAAAGTTGTAGTGGATCCTATCGTAACGCAGGCCCATCACAATGCGCAAAGCATCGGCTGGTCTGATCTCGTACTGAGTATAAGCTGCCGTATTGAATAATTTAATGCGGTAATTATCGATGTAGGTGCCTGTATTGGTATAGCCTGTATAAAAATTATTGGTCACATCTTTTTGAATATTAAGATACTTGGCATAATACGAGCTCGGGCTGTTATCCAGGTAGGCACCAACGATCAACCTCGAATGCAGGAAATCAAAATCCTGACGATGTTGGGTTAGGATACCGATGCTATGAAAGCTTTGGTTATTCTCCTGCCCGTTTGAGCTTAAGTAATTGCCGGCATTATCTCTCACATCAGAAATATAATAGCTTGGCAACTGCCCGGTTGAATTGTTGCGATAGAACAAGGTAAAGAAGGTATTACTCTTATCATTCCATTTATGATCCAGACGGGTATTAGCACGCCATGCTTCAACCTTACGGTAGGTAAACCGTTGGTTAGCACCATATTTACGGCTGTAGAATTTAGTACTATCCAGACTGCCCGGTGTTTGCGTATTAAGGTAATTATACGCCAGCGATGTTGTTAAACGGGTGTTGGCATCAAAATCATAAGTGGTTTTAAAATTGCCGCTTCGTTTATCAAAATCGGTGTAATCCTGCCAGCCATCACGCTGGCGGGCAACGTAGCCGCCCACATATAAACCGAATTTACCACTGCTGAAACCCCCATCGGCATCAACGCGGCGGTAGTGGTAGTTATCGCCCTGGACAGACACATTACCCGCATAACCCGCCGGCGGCCCTTGGGTGATAAAGTTTACGGCGCCACCAATTGCGTTACTGCCATATAATGATGAGGCCGGGCCTTTGATCACCTCTATATCGCGCACGCCACTCATATTTACTTCATAAAGCGAGTTGTGGTTAAAAATGCCTGTAGGGCGTATAGGCAAGCCATCTTCCATATACAGGTACAGCGCGTTATACGTAATGGGCTGGCGAATGGCCATCGTATGCTGCTCGTTACCAAGGTCTACCATGTAAACGCCGGTTACTTTGTTCAGTAATTGGTAAAGGGCTGTGGCTTTGGTATCATGGATCTGTGTAGCATTTATCTTGCTGATGGCGATAGGCGCATCTTGCCTGGCCTGGCGCTCGCGACTGGCAGATACGATCACCTGCTGCAGATCAATAGTTGATGGTTCCATCATCACCTCAATGGCTTTTGCATTGGTAACTTTGATGATCTGTGAGGTAAAGCCTATCATGGCAAAACGCAGATTTGATACAGTATCAGCCTGAATGCTGAATTTACCTTTAGTATTTGAGGTGGTTAAAACAGCACCGGTTGCGGCGTTGCTTATCATAACACCCGCCAACGGCTCATGCGTGCGGGCATCAGTAACGGTACCGTGCAGGTTGCCTTGTGCAAAAGAGAATGCACTAACCGTACACAGTATTATGGTATATAATAGTGTAGAGAGTTTCATAAAAATTGTGTGATAGCCTGCGCAAACAGGCATCAGTAGAAAAATACAGCCCATGTAAAAGCATGTAGGCACAAGCCCGTTAAAGGCTGCGACAAAAACTGTAACCAAGAAATTTTAAACTTTATTTATGCGAGCCGGGGCGGCTGGTATATATCCTGGATAAGTTGCGGCAAAGCAATGCGGTAGTTTGGTACTTTGGTAACCTCTAACAGCACCGTATAAAAAGTAACCCTGTTAGCCTGATTGTAAAAGGCTTCCTGGAAAAGGTTCTTTTGTGCCTGGCGTTCCTCTGTGCTTTTGTTGTCTTCGGCCTGCTTTAATTTCTTCATGAAATAGCATTTACCGTTACAATGCAGCTGAGGTTTGTTGCGGTTTTCGCAAAGCTTTGTCGCAATGTAATTACGGTTCAGCTCAAAACCCGCGTAAATAAAAAAACGCGAGAAGTTGGCCGATACCAGCGCTACAATCAATAAGTAAGCGGTTATACGTTGCAACATGGGCGCAAAGGTAATTTGTTGTGCGTTACATTACAAGTATTTTAAACTTGTTATTACCATTACGCAACAAAGCCCCGCCGGGTTGGCAGGGCTTTAAAATTGTTATATGGTTTTGAGGTTATTTAGCGCGTTTAAGTACAAAATGTGAACTGCTGCCACCAAAATCAATATCCATGGCCAATGAATCTGCATAAGCTTTTCCCTTGTGCGGATAATCGGTTCCTGATACGTTTACGCTAAAGCTGAAGTCGTCACCTTTAATTTTTCCGTTATCCAAGGTAACTTCTCCCATTTGCGAAGTCACGGAACCCGTTAGTTTCTCCCCTTCGGTTTTGAAGCTGTATGACACATCTAAGGCATTACCATCAGGCGTATTGATGGTACCATTCCATTTGCCATTTACATCTGCAAAAACGGCGGCAGCAAGGCATATCGCTACAAAGAATGATAATAGGGTTGTAGTAAATAATTTTCTCTTCATATTGATGTTCAGTTTATCCCTCTAAGATAGCATTTTTTATCAGTTAGTATTGATTAGTGAATTGTTAATTAATTAACAAAAAATCGCCGTATATCATACCCCTGATTCTTCTCTGTACTGTTTATTTCTATCATTACTCACCACACACTTTTCACCAACCTCAAATCATCAAACCACTGCCAACCTGTCACCGAAAAGTAATTCATGACTGACTATTTGCACACATCATGACATCATTTTAGTTGTTTTTCTGCCAAAATAATATTGGCACAAGCATTGTTAAATAGTGGGAGAAACAAAACATTAATCAATAAAATATCAATCATCATAATATGTCTAAAATAATTGGAATTGACTTAGGAACAACCAACTCCTGCGTTGCAGTAATGGAAGGTAACGAGCCTGTAGTTATTGCAAACAGCGAGGGCAAACGTACTACGCCATCCGTTGTAGCTTTTGTTAACGATGGCGAGCGTAAAGTAGGCGATCCTGCAAAACGCCAGGCAATCACAAACCCTACGAAAACCATCTATTCAATAAAACGCTTTATGGGTAACCAGTTTAACGAGGTTACTAAAGAAGTAGAGCGCGTACCTTACAAAGTTGTAAAAGGCGACAATAACACACCACGTGTTGAAATTGGCGACCGTAAATATACCCCGCAAGAGATCTCTGCCATGATCCTTCAGAAAATGAAGAAAACTGCAGAAGACTTTATCGGATCTGAAGTTACCGAAGCGGTTATTACTGTACCGGCATACTTTAACGATGCACAACGCCAGGCTACTAAAGAGGCTGGTGAAATTGCAGGCCTAAAAGTTCGCCGTATCATTAACGAGCCTACTGCTGCTGCCCTTGCCTACGGTTTGGACAAAGCACACAAGGACATGAAAATTGCAGTTTTTGACTGTGGTGGTGGTACGCATGACGTATCTATCCTTGACCTTGGTGATGGCGTGTTTGAAGTAAAAGCAACCGATGGTGATACCCACCTTGGTGGTGACGACTTTGACCAGGTGATCATCGACTGGATGGCTGACGAATTTAAAAGCGACGAAGGTGTAGACCTGCGTAAAGACCCAATGGCTTTACAACGCTTAAAAGAAGCAGCTGAGAAAGCTAAGATAGAATTATCAAGCTCAACCCAAACTGAAATTAACCTGCCATACATTACTGCAGGTGCCGAAGGCCCAAAACACTTGGTTAAAACCTTAACCCGTGCAAAATTTGAGCAATTGGCTGATAGCCTGATCAAACGTACTATCGACCCATGTAAAACTGCTTTGTAGAATGCAGGTTACAGCGCATCAGATATCGACGAGATCATTTTGGTAGGTGGTTCAACCCGTATCCCTGCTATACAAGAGGCAGTACAAAAATTCTTCGGTAAGGCACCATCAAAAGGTGTTAACCCTGATGAGGTAGTAGCTATTGGCGCTGCTATACAAGGTGGTGTATTAACCGGCGAAGTTAAAGACGTGTTATTGTTAGACGTTACCCCACTTTCATTAGGTATTGAGACCATGGGCGGTGTAATGACCAAACTGATCGAATCTAACACTACCATCCCTACTAAAAAATCTGAAACATTCTCAACTGCGTCTGACAGTCAGCCATCAGTAGAGATCCATATATTACAAGGCGAGCGCCCGATGGCATCTGCTAACCGCACCATAGGCCGTTTCCACCTGGATGGTATACCACCAGCTCCACGCGGTGTGCCTCAAATTGAAGTAACCTTTGATATTGATGCTAACGGTATATTACACGTATCTGCAAAAGATAAAGCTACAGGTAAAGAGCAAAAGATCCGTATCGAGGCTTCATCAGGCTTAACTGATGCCGAGATCAAGAAAATGAAAGACGAAGCCGAAGCAAATGCTGATGCTGACCAAAAAGCAAAAGAAGAAGTTGAAAAACTAAACAGTGCTGATGCTTTGATCTTCTCTACCGAGAAACAGTTGAAAGAATATGGCGACAAGATACCTGCTGACAAAAAAGCACCTATCGAGGCCGGTTTGGAAAAACTGAAAGCTGCTTACTCTGCTAAAAACTTAGAAGAGATCGAGACGGCTCAAACAGAGTTAAACACAGCCTGGACCGCAGCTTCTGAGGATATGTACAAAGCGTCTGCTGAAGCAGGCCAGCAACCGGGTGCTGACGCAGGTCAGCCGCAAGGTGGCGAACAGGGCGGCAATGCCGATAACGTAACTGATGTTGACTTTGAAGAAGTTAAATAATCAGATCTCCTGATAAATTAAAAAGCCGGAACTTAATGTTCCGGCTTTTTTTTGTGTTGTCATTTTATAAAATCATGTCATTGCGAGCGTAGCGTGGCAATCTCATCGGATAAGCATGTTAGACCTGCCTATGAGATCGCCGCATCTCGCAATACGCGTGGAAACAAAATTTTCATTATTTGCCTATCATCTTATCCCTCACAGCTTTAAATTCCGAGCCTTTTTTCCATCCCGGGAAGGTAGTTTCACCGCTTAGTTGTACACCTAATTTGTACATCAGATCGGCAGTTTGAGCCATACCGCGGGTATCCATAGCATCGCTGTACTCGTCTGATGGCTGGTGGTAGCGTTGGTCGTTATATTCTTTGAGCTTCTCTTTACCAAATTCTTCTCCGCGTTGGATGCTTTTGGCACCATTGTGCAAGTCTAATGCAGGCACACCAACTTTAGCAAAATTGAAATGATCTGAACGGTAATAGCTGCCCGAGCCGGGATTCTCGTCGCCGATAACATCCCAACCTTTTGCTTTGGTAAATTTAATTACGTAATCATCCAGGTCATTCTGTCCCTTGCCTGTGATTGAAAAATTGCTGGTTTCGCCAAAATCTGATAGTGCATCAATATTAAGGTTGGCGACGGTTTTATTAAGTGGATAGATAGGGTGCGTGGCATAATATTCAGAACCTAATAGTCCTTGTTCCTCGGCAGTAACGGCAAGGAATACGATAGAGCGCTTTGGTTTGTCTTTCTGCTGAGCAAACTTTTTGGCGACGGCTAAAATAGCTGCTACGCCACTGGCATTGTCAACCGCGCCGTTGTAAATACTATCACCTTTCGCATCGGGCTTACCAATACCAAAATGATCCCAATGGGCAGTATACAGAATAGTTTCGTCTGGACGTTCGCTGCCTTTAAAAATGCCTATTACATTATTTGATTTTGAATATTTAAGCGTGTTCTTCACTGATAACGAAACACTGCTACCCAGTTGAACGGCTTTAAAATCTTTGCGGCGCGCATAGTCGCGGATGTTGCCTGTAATACCTGCGCTGGCTAATAGTTTGGTGGCGGCCTGTTCGCTTATCCAACCTTCAATCTTGCAACGGTTCATGTGTTTATCAGCCTGTTGCAGATAGAGTTTTGAACCCGTAAAACTATTTTGGATCACTTGCCAGCCGTAGCTTGCCGGCTCCGTTTGATGTACGATGATCACGCCAGCAGCGCCCTGGCGGGCAGCTTCTTCGTATTTGTACGTCCAGCGGCCATAGTAACTCATGGTATCGCCTTTAAAAAGTTTCTCCGGTGCTTTAAAGCCGGGGTCGTTCACCAGTACTATCACGGTTTTGCCTTTTACATCAAGGCCTTTGTAGTCGTTCCAGTTAAATTCTGGTGCAACAACGCCGAAACCGGCAAATACCAGTGGCGAGTTCTTTAAACTAATGGTATCCTGTTCGCGGCGGGTAGAAGCTACAAAATCAACACCGGGTTTAAGGTCTAAAGTGGTTTTGCCATTAACCTTAAAATCATCTGCAGTTGAAGCAATCTCCACCATCGGCACTTCCTGAAAATAGCTGCCGTTATTGCCCGGCTCCAGGCCAAGCTTCTTATACTCCGAAGCAATATAGCTGATTGTCTTTTTCTCACCCACGCTGAAAGGCTTACGGCCCAGCAATGAGCCATTTGCCAATACGGCAATGTGGTGTTTAATATCGGCAGCAAGCCCGGTATCTGTACCGGCGGTCTGGCTTTGATCATTGTTGCCGGCGCATCCTGCAAAAAGGGCTGCTGCGGAAACAATGGCTATTGCATTTATTTTCATAGTTAGTATGGGTTTTATTTCAAATATAGGAAAGAAAGTTTAGCCTCACCCAAACCCTCTCCAAAGGGGAAGGGTCTGATTAGAATCTTATTCTACAACATGTCATTGCGAGCGATAGCGCGGCAATCTCATAGGACAAGCCTATTAAATCTACCTATGAGATTGCCGCGTCGCTATCGCTCCTCGCAATGACATGGGCAGGGTCAAGGTAATCAATCAATCCTATAAATCATGGTTCAAAAAAAGCGTTAGCGACAGCAGCGGATACCAGCACCGCGCTTAATGCCTGTGCGCGTATGATCCGCCGCGGCGGAGGGCCGCAGGTAACGCCCATAAGCCCCCTCTAAATTGCGAAGCATTCATGAACACCTATTATTAAAACATCGTGAATAATCTCCCCCGATAGGGGAGACTTTAAAAGAAAAGCTTCTTAAAGCCCCTCTCCCTCGGAGAGGGGTTTGGGGAGAGGCTTCAGTATAAAGCTTTGCGCGTTTATGGCAAAACTTATCTCGATTCACAATTAAAATGCATATTTTTGCAACCTTTAAAATTCGAGGCGAACATATTGATGTACAAGGAATATAAGCAATTAGATCTATCGAAAACGGGTAAAGAGGTTCTTGATTTCTGGAAACAGAACAACATCTTCTCAAAAAGTATCAGCAGCCGCCCGGCAAGTAACCCTTACACTTTTTACGAAGGGCCGCCGAGCGCAAACGGCATGCCGGGCATTCACCACGTAATGGCCCGCTCTATTAAAGATATTTTTTGCCGCTACAAAACGCTTAAAGGCTATCAGGTTAAACGTAAAGGTGGCTGGGATACGCACGGCCTGCCTATTGAGCTGGCTGTTGAAAAAGCACTTGGCATTACGAAAGACGATATCGGTAAAAAAATTACCGTTAAAGAATATAACGACGCCTGCCGCAAAGAGGTAATGCGCTACACCGATGTGTGGAACGACCTTACCGAAAAGATGGGCTATTGGGTTGACCTGGAAAACCCTTACGTTACCTACGAGAACGAATACATTGAAACCCTTTGGTGGATACTGAAGGAGCTTTATAAAAAAGACCTTTTATATAAAGGTTATACGGTACAACCCTACTCGCCAAAATCGGGCACAGGCCTTAGCTCGCACGAGCTGAACCAGCCGGGTACCTACAAAATGGTAAAGGACACCACCATCACCGCGCAGTTTAAAGTTAAACGCGATGGCGATTCGGAGTTCCTGTTCAATGGTGTAAATACTGAGGTATTTATCCTGGCCTGGACGACCACCCCTTGGACACTGCCATCTAACTGTGCCCTGGCCGTTGGCGTGGATATCACTTACGTAAAGATCAATACTTTTAACCCTTACACCTACAAACCTGTTTGTGTGGTTTTGGCTAAAGAACTGGTTGGTAAATACTTTAAAGCCGATGGCGAGAACTCTTCTTTTGATGATTACAAAGGCGGTGATAAAGTTATCCCATGGCAAACCGCCGGCGAATTTAAAGGCAGTCAAATAGTAGGCATCCACTATTACCAACTGATGCCTTACGTAACCAATGAGGATCTGGAGAAAAATGCTTTCCGCGTTATCCCGGCTGATTTTGTTACCACAGGTGATGGTACCGGTATAGTGCACACTGCATCTGTTTTTGGTGCGGATGACTTTAGGGCATGTAAAGAAAACAACGTGCCATCGGTAATGGTGAAGGACGAGAACGGTAAAGATGTGCCTTTGGTTGATAAACAAGGCCGTTTTGTTACCGAAGTTACCGACTATGCCGGCCGTTACGTTAAAGAAGAATACTACACAGATGCCGAGCGCGCCGAAGCGGATTTTAAACCGACTGACGTACTCATCTCTATCAAACTAAAAGAAGAGAACAAAGCATTCAATGTACAAAAATACGAACACAGCTACCCACACTCCTGGCGTTCTGATGAGCCTATACTTTATTATCCGCTGGATAGCTGGTTCATCCGTACCACTGCCGTTAAGGACAAGATGGTAGAGCTGAACAAAACCATCAACTGGAAACCAGAGAGCACCGGTACAGGCCGTTTTGGTAACTGGCTGGAGAACCTGGTCGACTGGAACCTTTCGCGCTCACGCTATTGGGGTACCCCGCTGCCTATCTGGAGAAGCGAAAGCGGCGAAGAAAAATGTATCGGTTCAATAGCCGAGCTTAATGCCGAGATTGAGAAAGCTATAGCAGCAGGCTT
>JAESTD010000001.1 GCA_016763755.1 Mucilaginibacter sp. | reverse complement strand
TACCCATGCCATAACTTTCGGTATCAACAATGTTTTCGATGTTACGGTCGCGGGTAACCACAAATTCGTTAAGATAACGGCCCAGGCGTACATCGGTGTAAGTGGCGCCCTTGGCGCGTGCTGCATTGAGCGCAACATCAGCCATTCGTTTTTTTAAGGCCACATCAACCTCGCGCATGGCGGTACCCGGCACAATAGGCGAGCCCGATGCCGTGAACCGGCTAAGCATTGAAGCACTAATGCCCATGCCGGTAAGATAAAGGAAGTCTTTTCTTTTCAAAGTAGTTCAGTTTAGAGCCTAAATATAACAATTAGATGTAGCAAGCACAAAGGAATATACCCATAGTTGTTTCGCTCAATTTATGTATTTACATCTAACCCAAAACGATGATTTACGCTTAAAACGACTGTTAATGAGCATTATACACTTATTGTGTAATTTATGAGAAGTTTAACCTTGACTTTTATATTTAAGTTTGATATTAACCAATAGGCAATTATTCTACCGTAATTGAACTTAAATAATAATAAAACTTAAAACATCACTATGAAAAAGAAAGCTTTACTTGTTAGCGCCGTCTTAGCGCTCACGGTTTTTTACTCATGTAAAAAAAATGAGGTAAAAGAAATTGCGCAGAAATCGGCGGTTGCAGTTGCGCAAGATACCATTCCGCTATCGCTGCTTAATATGAATGATGTAACATTTGCACAGTTGGCAAATCCCGGCGATCACAGAGTAATTGCCGGCAAGTATGACGTAAGTGCCCAGGTAGATGGTAATGGCAGTAAAGCAAGCTTTCTGTCGCCGACCGGCCTTTTTGTTAACACTGATGGCTCGTTATTATTGGCCGATTTTGACGGCGATGTGCGTAAACTATCGCATGATACCGTGGTTACCAGTGTTAAGATCCCGGTTGATCCCGACGGGTTTTTGTATACAGGAGGAAATGGTGTAGCAGTAACAACAGATGGTACGATGATGATCGTTGCCGACCACGAATACTGGCTTTACGCCAACGGTGTTTCGCATTACCATGGGGTTGATAGCCATAATCAGCTTGGCGCAGCCGTTGCCCGCGACCCAAGCGGTAAGTATTTCTGGTACAGTACCGTTGATGGTTTGTATGCAATTACACCGAATAATGAAAATGTACCAACCCAACCGTTATTCGCCGATATAGAGGGATTTTCCGCATTAAGCGCAAGTAATAATGGTGTTAAGTATTTTGCTTCAAGGGGACAGATGTATAAATACACTAAATCTGATGTATCAGCCCGTATATTTACCAATTTTACCTTTGGGGCAATCACCAGTCTTGCAACTACCCGCGATGGCTTTAAAGTTTATCTTGTAGACGGCGGAGATATTAAAGTTATAACCAACAATTCTAAATTTCCTAAAACTATTACCACTTTACTATCAGGTGAACAGGTTGGTTCAATAGCTTTATCTAACAGCGAAAAATACTTGTATTACACAAGCCACAATACTGTTAATAAGCTGAAGCTTTAAATCTTATATTGCTAATAACCAAAAGCCTCGTGATGATCTGTCACGAGGCTTTTAAGTTAGTGAAGCTTTGCTAAACAAATTTATCAGCGACTACCTGTATTTTGCGATCTTTCATCTCTTCGGCTTCAAAGGTTAGGGTTACCTTACCATCCTTGCCTTCAATGGTTACAGTGATGTGTTTTTCATCACCCTGGCCAGAGATAGTGGATTTGATAACCATCTTACCTTCTTTATAAGGTACTTTCCATTCACAGGTTTTGGATGTGATCTTGCCTGTCATCTGCGGGTCGTTACCCGGCTCAATCGTGATGTCAGTAGGAGTGATGGTTACTTTTACTTCTTCGGTTTTAGTATTGGTTACAGCCCCTTGCGCATCCAGGAAACTTGTTTCAGACGATGTGAGGGTTATGGTTTTATCGCATTGTGCGTCTGCATTTTGTGAAAATGCCAGGAGTGTAATAGCTCCGGCTAAAATGGTCTTAATGATCTTTCTTTTCATGATTTAAGGTTTTATAAAAGCAAAGATATATGTTTTATATAGTATTATGCAATACATAGTAGTATATAAAAATAAAATAACAGTATATATTGTTGATTATAAGATATTTAAAATTAAAGTCTATTCAACGTTCCACCATGCATCTGTTTTCGGCGGATTGCCAAGCATATAAGGTTCGCCTATTTTGGGAACATTTAAAAGCACGTTTGCTTTTTGGGCAGCAGGCACAAGTTTTTCAATAGCCTCGTTCCAGGGATGGGCAGCTTCTACAAATTTGCCCCAGTGGATGGGTTGCAGCATGCTGGCCTTCAAATCTATCGCCGCTTCTGCAGCCTTGCCGAGCCAGAGGTGTGTCCACGGCCAATTGGGGCTGAATTGCCCGCATTCCAGAAAGGCTATGTCAAATGGACCATATGTATCGCCTATCTGTTTAAACTGCGGTCCATAGCCACCATCACCACCGTAAAACAGTTTGTACGCATCGGTTTGTATAACGTACGATGCCCACAGAGTTTTGTTCTCGCTGGAGTAGGTACGGTTGCTTTTATGCTGTGCAGGTGTAGCTGTTATCTGCAAGCCGTTAGGCAGGGTAGTGCATTCATTCCAGTTCAGTTCGATGATCTTTTTTGGGTCGAAGCCCCAATATCTCAGATCGGCACCCACACCCATAGGTACCACTGCTAATTTGATGCGACTTTTTAATCTTTTGAAAGTGCGATAATCCAGATGATCATAATGATCGTGCGAGATCAGGAGTACATCTATTGGTGGCATATCTTCAGCCTGATAATGGCCCGTACCCGGAAAGGCACGTATCAAACCCGGAACCGGACCCGCATAATTACTGAAAATTGGGTCGATAAGAATGTTGCCCTGTGTGGTTTTAATCAGTAAAGATGAATGCCCGAACCAGACGATGGTAGGCGCAGGCGATGCTAAAGTTTTTAAGTCTGTTTTAACCCATGGCAGTGGTTTGGATGGCCTTACTGTTTTGGGTTTGCGGGTACGCAGAAATAGGAAACTTCGTTTTTTAGTCGTATCAGCCAGCTCAGCAGCGTTTTCAAAAGATCCGTCTTTATAGTTCGGCAAGGCTTGCAATTTAGCAAGCTCATCTCCTTTAGGGTTACGGCCTACCGATTTAAACAAATGGCAGCTTGCAAAGCCCATCAGCCACAGAGAAAAAAAATAAAATACCGCAACGGTTCTTTATCATAGCCTGATAAATGCAAATAACGCACCAAGAGTGAGGATTATTTTAATTTGATGGTATCTGCTGGCGGTTACCCATTCTCCACCATACACATCAAGTTGCCGCCTTTACTATTGCTGATAAGGTGGCAAGACGTGGTAACTTCTATAAAGCTACCATCTTTTTTATTGTGGCGAAAAGCTACATTTTTGTTGATGCCGTTTGTTAATGCCCGTAAATTGGTATAGGTATTTATCTTCTCCTCAGCGGGACAAATGTCCAGCAGGTTCATGCGCAAAAACTCTTCGCGGGTATAGCCATATAAATTAATGGCCGCCTCATTTACATCGGTAAAAGCCATGGTACGCGCATCGGTTATCCACATGGGGTGGGGGTTATCGTCAAAATAAGTACGGTAACGTTTTTCGCTGCCGGCAATTATTGAAGTATGGAAACGGATGAGATAAAAAAGAAACACCCCGGTTATAAGCACATAGGCAATGCCTTTGATACTGCTCAGAAAAAGCACAAAGTCGATATCTACACGCTGCTGCATGGCAAGCAATAGCTTATCGCTCAGCGTTATCCATAACACGCCGGCAATTACATATATAATGGCAATTTTTAATGCACCCGACCTCATGTTTAAATCAATAGCGGTTACAAACCTAAGTATAAATATAAGTATGAAATGAGTTATACTTCGGTTTGTTTGTAAAAAAGCCTTTACGGGATGCGTAAAGGCTTTTTATATGGTTTAGCTTTCGTGAAGATGCTTCTGATGATCGTTACTTTCGCGGATCCATGCATCGGCAGAGAATGGGCCCGATCCCACTATCCAGATCAACACCAATAGCATAAATACCAGCACAGATAGCCAAAGCTCGGAGTTGAGAAAGGTTAGGCCTTTAGTGGCATTTACAAAAACAATGGCACCCAGTACAATAGGCATCTGTACAACTACAGACATGCGGGTTAGTAAACCCATGGTAATCATTAACCCGCCAATAACATGGGCAAATGCAACCACGTGAATCAAAACAACTGCCATCAGCCCTGAAAACTCGATAGAGCTTTTCTGAAATATCCAGTCCTGCTGCACGCGGGTATTGCTGATAAAGATAAGCCCCTTGGCTAAAATGATCAACCCTAATACGATGCGTATATAATCAAGCCATCGTGGGTGATGCAGATCGCCCCAGTGTTCAATTTTGCGAACGGTGTTCATAACAGACCTCCTTTTTAATGTTTGTAATTGGTATTAAACAAGTTACAAACAATATTTTATTAAAAGGCAAATTCAACCGTTTACTTTTTGTAATGATCAATTGCCGCCGAAAAAGGCCAGCATATTCTCCAGGCCTTCAGGCGAATGCATCAGTTCGGTTTGCTGTAAAGTAATATCTGCCGTTTCTGATGCGCGCTTGCGCATGTTAGTTTCATAGTGTGCTATAGCATTCCGGATGTCGGCAAAATCAGAGTTGGTTAAACTATCTGCCAGTTCAAGGGCATCCAGCATGGCCATGTTTACCCCTTCACCGGCGTATGGCGGCATCAGGTGGGCGGCATCGCCTATCAGGGTTAATCCGGCTTGTGCGGGCCAATCCTGGTCTAAAGGCATACAATATTGCGGGCGGGGGATAAGGTTGGGTTCGGCATTTTCAAAAAGCTCCAGCCAAACATCTCCCCACCCTTCAAACTCACGTTTAAACCACTCAGTTACCTGGTGGGGTTCACTAAAATCGATACCGGATGTTGTTGCCCAATCAGCATCGCTTTTAAAACCAATATAAAAACCCAGGCTACCATCGCCTTTGGCGCTAACAATTAACGTACGCGAATCGCCAAGGGTAAAGATCTTACCGCCATCAAGCAAATGGTTTATGTGGGGGATTTTTTCGGCAGCATCGTAAACGGCACCTTCCAAAGCGGTCGTTCCTACAAAAAATGGACGGATAGGCGTAAGGTAAGGGCGCACTTTGGAATTAGCACCATCAGCACCAACGACTAAATCAGCTTCGGCGCTCGTTCCATTCTTGAAACTGATGACCCACTTACCATCCTTTTGCTCCATTGATAGAAACTGACTATCCCAAATTACAGTATCAGGCCGTAGCGAGTCCAGAAGGATGTCGCGCAATGGACCGCGGTCTATCTCGGGCCGGGCATATTCGTCTGTGCGGTCTCCTTCATCGCGCAGCAAAACCTTGCCGGTTTTATCAGTTATAACCATCTTATCAGCACCCGGGCGATAATTGGCTTCAAAGGCCGGCATTAAGCCGGCAGCTTCTAATGCTTTTAAACCCGATTCATAATGAAGGTCCAAGGTAGCACCCTGCACACGTACGGTTCGGTGCGTATCGCGTTCATACACTTTAACTTTTGCGCCTCGCATTTGCAAAAGGCGGGCAAGGGTGAGCCCTCCCGGGCCGCCACCTATAATAGCAATGGTTTTATTTTGGATGGATGACATATTCATTTTATTAAATCGCTGTTAAATTGGGCCCCCTCTAAATCTTCCCAGATAGGGGGAGAATTTTTTTGCGAATCTCCTTATTCCTCATTTCTAAAGCCCTCCCTTTTGGGAAGGGTTTGGGTGGGGCTTCTTATTTTGAAAAGGCTGTTTTAATTGATGACGATCTGTCCATCAAAATCTTTTAAAGTATTTAAAAATCTAAAGGTTTACTCAAAATGTAGTTAGCGACCATTTGGTGTATTTTAGGCCTTGTTTAAGGAATCTTAAAACTGCTATGCAATCGCCTTGCAAAAAAATTAATAATAAACTTACACATGTAAATTTGCGCGCAAATTATCCTAACCAAAAGTATACTTAAGCCGTAAAAGGTAATAAAATGTCCATCGCAAGACTAATAGTAAGCAATAGCCGTGATTATGGTTGCAAGAGTGGGCGAACCAGCGTGTAGTGAAATAAATGGTCTGATTTTTATGTTATTGATAGTTAGATGGTTTTGCTTTAAGATGAATTTTGTGTGAAAAAAGCAGGCAGGATTAAATCCTGTGAGTTTTAAATTTTATATCTTAAACCCATCTAATCTGTCACAAAATTGTTACCGCATGGTTGATAAATATTATTAGCCGCGTATTATAAAACTGAATGAGTATCCTTACTGATAACAAATATTACGGCGATCCGGGCAACGAAATGTTGATACATCAACTGTTTGAACAACAGGCGGAACAACACCCCAATGTAATTGCCGTACAATTTGGCGACGATAAGATAACTTTTGCCGAAATGAATACCCGTGCCAATGAACTGGCACGCGTTATTGAGGCCACTTCTCCCGAAGGTTTGGTTATCGGAGTAAGTGCAACCCGTTCTATCGCCACCATGGTGAGCCTGTTTGCCATATTAAAAGCAGGGAAGGCCTATCTGCCCTTAGACCCAACTTTCCCGGCCGAGCGTTTACAGGATATTGTTGCCGATTGTGGCATGGATACTTGCCTGGCACCTGCAAGTGATATTGAAGTTTTTAGCAGCATTGTTAAAAATGTTATCGCTTCTGATAAACCCGTTGCTGCGGTACAGGCACCCGAGAAAGTCGCCAAAACCAAAATTGCTTACATCATATATACATCCGGCTCAACAGGCAAGCCAAAAGGTGTTTGCGTGGGCCATGCCGGGCCTATCAATTTAATTGAGTGGAACCAGCGCATTGCGCCTTACCTGGGTGTGGGCCACCGTACCTTGCAGTTTTCGCCGCTGATATTTGATGCATCGGTAATGGAGAATTTCTGTACCCTGTGCATCGGCGGCACTATGGTGCTGGTACAGGACGAGGTACGGATTGACCCGATGAAACTGCTCAAGTATATAGATGAGCAGCAGGTTAACCGCATCATTGTCACCTTTGTGGCTTTGCAGTATATGACTGAGGCTGCCGATGCAGAGCAATTTTTCCCGCAATCATTAAAAGATGTGATCAGCGCGGGCGAGCAGCTAAGGATAACTCCGCAGGTTAAACGTTTCTTTAAATCGGTACCTGGTTGCATTTTTTACAATATGTACGGCCCAACCGAGGCCAGCGTGTGCAGTACATCGTACCAGCTAAGTGGCGACCCTGAAAGTTGGCCTTTGCTGCCAAATATTGGTGCCCCGATTGATAACGTAGATATTATAATGCTGGATGACGACCTTAAACAGGTTGCCACCGGCCAACAAGGCGAGCTTTGCATTGCAGGCATCAGCCTTGCCGAAGGATATTTAAATCGTCCCGATCTTACCGCCGATAAATTTATCGACTGGACAGATGCCACAGGCAAAACCATCAAACTTTATCGCAGCGGCGACCTTGGCTTTTACCTGCCTGATGGTAACATTGAGTACATGGGCCGTAAAGATACCCAGGTAAAAATTCGTGGTAACCGTGTGGAGATAGGCGAGATAGAGGTATTGCTGAACCAACTGGATGGCATACAACAATCTGTAGTTATAGCCCGCGAGGATGTCCCGGGACAAAAGCGTTTGGTGGCTTATTTGATCGCCTCTGGAGAGAAAAAGGATGTTGCCTACCTGCGTGATAGCATCGAACAAAAACTGCCTGATTACATGATGCCATCGGCATTTGTGTGGGTGGATGGGTTTGCTGAAACCACCAGCGGCAAGATAGACCGTAACAAACTGCCTGTGCCTGATATGCAAAGGCCCGAGCTATCGGTATTGTACAAAGCGCCATCAAACAAAACAGAAAAACGTGTTGCCGATTATTGGACAGAGCTTTTGCAACTGGACAAAGTTGGCGTTTATGATAACTTTTTTGAACTGGGTGGTAATTCCATCCTTGCACTAAAAACAGTTGCGGCGCTTAAGAAGCAATTCAATTATTCGCTGCCGATAACCAAGCTGTACCAATACCCAACCGTGAATGGCATTGCCTCATATATTGATGGCAACAAAACCGTAGCCAAAGTTACCGCAGTAAAAAATAAACGCGACAGGAGCAATAACGACATTGCCGTGATAGGTATGGCCGTACGATTCCCAGGTGCCGATACCATTTACGACCTTTGGAAATTACTCACCGAAGGCCGCGAAACCACATCATTCTTTACTGATGATGAACTGGACGCCAGCATCCCTCACCATATCCGTACTGCCTCAAACTATGTAAAGGCACGCGGTATTGTAGAGAATGCCCAAAGCTTTGATGCAGCATTCTTTGGCATCAATCCAAAGGTTGCCGAGCTGATGGATCCGCAGCAGCGCATTTTCCTGGAACTGGCCTGGGAAGCATTGGAAACCAGCGGTCATTTGCCCGATAAATACGCTGGTCCGGTGGGCGTTTTTGCGGGCGTGGGTAACAATACTTATTACACAAGCAACGTACTATCCAATACAGATAAAGTTGAAAACATTGGTCGCTTTTTAACGGCTACCATCAATGAGAAAGATTATATAGCCACCCGCACCGCTTACGAACTGAATTTGACGGGTCCGGCGGTGAGTGTGCATGCTGCTTGCTCAACGTCCCTATTGGCGATAGCACAGGCGGCAGATAGTATCCGCAACGGACAATGTAATGTGGCGCTGGCGGGCGGTTCATCCATAAGTGCGCCTATTAAAAGCGGCCACCTGTACCAGCAGGGCACTATGCTAAGTGCCGATGGTCATTGCCGCCCGTTTGATGCGGATAGTGATGGCACCGTATTTAGCGATGGTGCGGGTGTTGTAGTTTTGAAAAGTCTGCAGGAAGCCGAGCGCGATGGCGACCGCATTTACGCCGTACTTAAAGGCGTAGGTGTAAATAACGATGGCGGTGGCAAGGGCAGCTTTACCGCACCAAGTGCAGCAGGCCAGGCCGGTGCAATTGCTATGGCTATCGCCGATGAATATCCTCCACCGCCACCATAGGAAGAGACGATATATTTTCCACTGTCAACACCAGCAGCATTATTTCCAATTAAAGCTACATGGACACGACCACCCCCAGCACCAGCATTAGCTAATGCACCCCCAGTACCAGGACTTTGAATAATAACACTTAAAGTATCTGATAAATCG
>JAESTD010000062.1 GCA_016763755.1 Mucilaginibacter sp. | reverse complement strand
GGGGCTGTTCGATTATTCAGGAGTTGATGCCCGTGATGAGATAGACATTGAACTGGCACGCTGGGGCAATGCGGGTTATCCCAATCTCAACTATACAGTTTATCCTAAACAGGGCGACCCGCCAAGGCATACCGCGTACGCGACGGAATTTACATCAGCTAACGGAACCTATACAACGCATAAATTTACGCGCACTGCAAACAGCGTGATTTTCAAAACGCTGTACGGGCATGTAAATGACGAACCAAAGGATAATCTTTTTTTGGAAAAAGTATTCAAAAGCCCTTCCGTTTCTGTGAGTACAATAGACATGCCCGTGCTGATGAATTTGTGGCTTTTCAAAGGACAAGGCCTAAAAGAAAATGATTCATTCGAAGTGGTGATACATCATTTTAAGTTTCAACCGGACAAATAAATTAAAGGTGTTTACCAGTTGCATGAAGCTTTGATCTCCAAACAAAAGTTTCCTTTAGGTACCTGAGAGCCAAACAGGAAAGGCCGCCCGCTGTTCATCCATTATGCTTATCAAAATGGAAGATCTGCCGGCGGAGGTACTGGGTGTACGTGCGTCGGGCGAAGTCAACAAGGAAGATATGGACAGCGTATTGCTCCCGGGACTGGACGACCTCGTTAAAAGGACGGGAGAGATCCGGTATCTGCTGGTCCTGGAAACCGGCGTACAGAACTTCACGCTGGCCGCCTGGTGGAAAGATATGGTCGCAGGGCTCCGTCATTTTACCAGCTGGCACCGCATCGCCGTCGTAAGCGACCAGACGGCCGTGGAATGGTTCACCGATGTTTTTCAACTCGTGGTGCCCGGTAAATCCAAAGGATTCAGCCCGGATGAACTGGAGCAGGCAAAAAAATGGATCATCGAAGCCTAACATGGATCGGCAACCCAGTTACCTCCATTTTGACACCGGCAGCTACCACTGGAAGCCTGACATCGATTACCGTCAGCACCCGGAACTGTACCATGTGGGCAAAGGGGAACAGGGTGTGCTCATCTGTGAGCCTTACAAAAGCGAGATCGGCCAGTATTGGCGGTTCAAAACCAAAGCGATCGCCGAAGAAAGCAGCCGGATGATCTTTGGGCTTTTCGGACACTACTTAAAAACCGGTGAATTCGTCGGCGCGGACATGGCCCGGAAGTACCTGCAGATGGGTTATACGCGTGCCCGCCGCTACGCCAATTACAAAGGCGGAAATAAATACAATAAGGAACAGGATTATGCCTTGCTGGAGCGCGGTACCGGCGACCCGGAAAAGGCGGCAGCGGCGGAGGTCTTTTACCAGAAATGGAAGGAAGCCGAAGCAAATGTGCTGTACAAATCCATGAAAAAGGATTGGAAAAATGCGAGAGGTTAAAACCCTGTTTAGATGAGCTGGACCTGCCCGAACTGTGACCGTGAACTGCCCTGGAAAGATTACCGGCACTATTGTGCGCGGGTGAGCCTGGACAGCTTGTTTGAAGGGCGCTCGCCGGAACTGGTGCTGGCCTTTGATAAAATACTGGCCGAAGTCGCCGACTGGGAAAAAGTGCTGATCGGGGTCACGCCGAATTGTATCGTTTTTACGCGACGGGTTGGCTTCCTGATCATCCGCCCGATGAAGAAATGGTTGGATATCAAATTTTATTCTGCCGTCGCCCATCCGGAGAAACCGGTGATCAAAAGCGTTGCGGCGGGCCGGAAATTTGAGAACCACATCCGGGTGACCGATGCAGATGATATCCGCCCGGAGCTTTTCCGCTATATCCGGGAATCCTATGAGCTGATGCGAAAAAAGGCCGTCACGACCCCGTAACTCCAGCAGCATACGCTAAATTCCGGACCGCAACATGCCGGAGGATTTTTGAAAGAAGATGATCGGACAAAGGATTTATTGATGGTTGTGTTTGGTCCAGACCAGCTGACTCACATCGTAACCCAATCCTTCAGCTTTTTTTAAAAATTCGGTCCGGATATAAAGGGGAATGGTTTTCTCCCGTGACAATATCCATAAATAATCCAAATTATTACCGGCTACCAGCGCATAATGATAATCCTTGTCTATAGCAATTACATTGTACCCGGCGTAAAATGGGCCAAAGAAGGACACTTTCAAACGCGCTCCTTCAGGGTCGCCTACCGGTTTAGCTTTGCCGATATTTTCCTTCCATTGCTTTTTAACAAAGTTGTAGCCCTTGTTTTTAACTTTTATGGAACCATCCGGATTTAAGGTATAGGTTGCTGACACGTCGGACAGATTTTTTTCAAACTTAAAGTCTTTTCGCGCTATTTCGTACCAGATGCCCAAGTAACGTTTTTGATCAAATGGTTTGACAGCTATGGCTCCTTTAGGTATAGATACGCAAGAGGCCAGGCTTGAGATCAAGATTGCTGTGGTTACGCCGGCTGCTAAGCCGATCTGCCAGTTTTTAACGGTCATTTTATACCAACATACGTTCACCGGAGATGTTTTGCACCGTCTGCTTGAGCAAACATTGGTCAAGAAAAGTGGTTATACAAGCCGTGCCCGCAATCAAGGTGCCTGAATCATGGAAAACTTTACAATGCTGCAATTCTTCGAATGGTACTATCCCGCAGATGGCAGCTTATGGAAACACTTCGCGGCAGAAGCGCAGCGATTAAAGGCTATGGGTATCGAATCGGTTTGGTTGCCTCCGGCACACAAAGGCCTGGAAGGCTGCCGGTCCAATGGTTACGACTCCTATGACCTATATGATCTGGGAGAATTTGACCAGAAAGGATCCGTGGCGACCAAGTACGGAACAAAGCAGGAACTGATCGATGCGGTCGCTGCAGGTAAACAGGCGGGTTTGCGTGTGTATTGCGACCTGGTGTTAAATCATATGGGTGGTGCCGACGAGAAAGAAACCATCACCGTCCGTAAGGTGGACCCGGCAAGCCGGAATGAGTTTATCAGCGATGCCTATCAGATCGAAGCCTTTACCAAATTCACTTTTCCCGGCCGGCAAGGGAAATATTCGGAATTTGTCTGGGATTATCAGTGCTTCGCCGGTGTCGACTGGGATGCCGGTAATGAGGAAAGTGCCATTTTCAGCATTCAGAACCAGTACGGTGAGGGATGGCGGGAGGTTATGGATAACGAGAACGGGAACTATGATTTTCTCATGCTTTGTGATATCGACTTCCGAAACCCGAATGTGCGGGAGGAATTTAAAAGATGGGGTAAATGGTTTTATGATACGGTCCGGATGGACGGGTTCAGGCTGGATGCGATCAAACATATGGATCCGCACTTTTATAACGAGTGGCTGGATTTTATGCGGGCGGAGTATGGTAAGGAGTTTTTCACGGTAGGCGAGTATTGGGCGCCATACGATCTCCCATCGATGTTGAGCTACATCGATGCTACCGAAGGCCGGATGTCGCTGTTCGATGCGCCGCTGCAGGCGAATTTCCACAAGGCTTCAAAATCCGGAAGCAGTTATGATCTCTGTAACATCTTTGACGGTACCCTGGTGCAGGCTAAGCCCATGCTGGCGGTCACCCTTGTGGAAAATCATGACACGCAACCTTTGCAATCTTTGGAGCAACCCGTTGAACCCTGGTTCAGGCCGCTGGCCTATGCTTTGATCCTTTTGCGGGCCGACGGTTATCCCTGCCTGTTCTATTCCGATCTTTACGGGTCGCATTATCAAGATACCGGCGGTGACGGCCAGGATCATAAGGTGACGTTAAGCAGGGTGGAGGAATTGGAAGCGCTTCTTGATGTCAGGAAGAACCTGGCCTACGGCGAACAGCGCGATTACTTCGATCATCCTAACTGTGTCGGATGGACCAGAACCGGCGATCCGGACAGGCCCGGCTCAGGCTGTGCTGTGCTGATCTCTAATGGCGAGGCCGGAAATAAGTCTATGGAGATCGGTAAGGCTTTTGCCGGCAAGACCATGGTCGATAGACTTGGAAAGGTCAGGGAAGAAATATTGATCGATGAAAGCGGTTGGGCCGACTTTAAGGTCAATGGCGGTTCGGCGAGCGTTTGGATAGCTAAGGACCATCATTGAAAACATGCACAACTGAAAAATAAATCAAAAGCGCGGAAACCGATGCTTAGACGTCACACTAAAAGAAGCCCGTTAATATTTTGGTATCTTCTTTGTACCGGGACAGGTAAACCAGGAAATCGCATGAAAAAATTTATATATATGATGGGGTGCTTCTTTTTGTGTACAGCACTGTCCGGTTGCAGCCTGGTCGAAGGCGCATTCAAAGCTGGGTTTATCATCGCACTGATCCTTGTTGCCATCGTCGGGGTCCTGGTGTGGATCCTGCATTATACCTATGTACACCTAGCGCGCCAATTTCCGGCCATCCATACCTATATAGATGACTTGCTGAACGGCTGACGTCAACGATTGATCCGAATGATATCCTTACGAGGCTTTGATCGCCGCATAGGGCATCTCCAATATCCTGGGGATCCGGTAAAATCGGAATGATATTAACCGGGCTTTGGCCTTTTTAAAATCTTCAAAAGTATATCGAATCGACATACTAAATCTTCACTGTAGGCGTATACTATGAACAGGCTACTGGATACAAATTCAACGACAACCTGTCATTAGATCGCATCGATGAAAAAGATAGCTTTTTACTTAGCCCTATCGATCTTTTCAATTTCCTGCAAAAAAGATTCGCCACCGGTTATACCTCCGGCATCGAATGTGGATCCAGTTCCTAAGCCTGGTACGGTTGGTGGAGGAATTACCGTAACAATTGACCAGACCCAGCCTTCTGCAACTATTCCGGCTAACTTCCTTGGATTGAGCTACGAAACCGGCGTTCTTTCGCGGGAACCTGATTTCTTAAGCGCTCACAATACCGTTTTGATACAACTGATGAAGAATCTGGGAAACGGGGTGCTCAGGGTCGGCGGAAATAGCAGCGATACGATCTCCTGGACCGGAAAGGCGCGAACGGTAACAACATCCAGGGATAGTTTAACAACAACGGATATTGATCAATTTTCATTATTTTCAAAAGCCCTTGGCTGGCCGGTCCTATTCGGGTTGAATATGGTCCATTATTCCCCGGCGATCGCTGCTAACGAAGCAAGCTATGTAGCTAACAGTCTTCAGGATAGGCTATTGGCGATCCAATGCGGAAACGAACCGGACCTTTACCATTTGAACGGGAACCGTTTGCCAAATTACACCTACCAGGACTATGCGGCACAATGGAATTCATATTATCTGGCGATCAAAACCGGTTTACCAACGGCCACTTTCGCAGGCCCGGATATCGGGTCAAACTTAAATTACATCAAATCATTTTTGTCAGATTACAAAGACAAGGTACCCTTCTTTGATTGCCATTATTATAACACCGGCCCCGCGTCAAGTCCTGCCATTACTGACCAGACAATCCTGGCATCAGATATTAACCTGGATGGTTTTCTAAAAGAACTGCATTCGCTATCCACAGCTTATCATTTGCCTTACCGCATCTCCGAATGTAACAGTGTCTACGACGGCGGCAAGGCAGGTGTCAGCGACGTTTTCGCTTCTGCGCTTTGGGGACTCGATTTTATGTGGCTTGTCGCAGAAAATAACGGGCTTGGTGTCAATTTTCATGGCGGCAACGATAAAGTATATGGTCCTTTGAAAATTGAAAATCATCAAGTGACCGCCAAGCCGCTGTATTATGCCATGCTGGCCTTCAAATATGGAGCGGCCGGTAACAGGATCATCCCGGCGATACCCTCGAATAAAAATTATAATTTTACTTCGTACGCGTGTGTGAACGGTGAAAAGACGTTCGTAACGTTGATCAACAAAGACACCACTGATTTGGCAGTCACCATACAAATGAACCGGCCAGCATCCTCCATGCAGGTTTACAGGTTAAAAGCGCCGGCAGTTAATGCCTCCGCAAACATCACTTTCGCCGGGAAAAGCGTAAATAATGACGGGACATTCCAGGAAGGTGCGCCCGAAAGCTATCCCGTAGCCAAAAATGCAACCGTCATTGATTTGCCAGCCAGAAGCGCTGCAGTTGTCGAAATTCTTTAATAGCTCTCTGCAGGAATTTATACCGGACGTGTCGACTTTTTTGATCCCCTGAAACGATGTGATGTGGATATAATTTGTAGCATAAATGCACAGTTCTGCGTAAGCATATAAATTCACAAACTATGTATAATAAATTACTTCCAGTATTAATGCTAGCTGTGTGTTTATTGGCTTGCAAAAAAAACAACGGTGCTTGTAGTACGCAAATGTGCGATGCCAGTTTTGCTTTTATCGGTGTACAATTTACCAACAGTGCCGGCGACCCTATCGAGGTCACTGGTTTGAAGGTGGTCAATATACGTACGAACAAACAGCTGGAATTACCGCCGCCCCCAGAAACGTTAATTTATGCGCCGGGCTATGTTTTTATCGTTTCAGATCAAAACAAAGCCGAATTTTCTGCCGCCGGCGATCAGGTGAAGGTCACTGCCCAAAGCACCCTGACCGGGCGAACAAAATCATTTACCTTGAAAATTTCGGGAGGCTGTAACTGTCACGTTGCCAAAGTATCGGGCCCGGATAAGTTAGTAATTGACTAAACAAGGGTTATGTATAGAAAAACATTATTCGTATTGACACTTGCCGTATAAAGCCAACGAATATAGCGAGACCGAACTTAACAGTTTGCCTGTATCTTAAAAATGGCCGTTTAAGGAAGTATCGTTAAAGCGTGCTTTTACAATATAGGCAAGCCATATGAAGATCGCAACCTAAACAACAACATAAACAGCCGTTTGGACATTCTGCTGCATTGGCTCAAAGATGCCTATTAAATCGCCTAAGATATCCTCCGCATCATCTTAAAACCCCGGATAGTTGGTTATACCATAATTCCATCCTTTGTCCTTGTCCCGAGCAGTCCCGGCTTTTATTTTATCCCATAGATCCTGGGGAATACCAGCCGACCCTGCGTTTCGATGGCCCACCTCCATAATATTGCAAACTGCAAGGTATTTTGCATCTTTCGCAGCTAAGCAGGCCGATGATCGTCCCGGCTATTTAATCTTTATTGCGACGAGAACAAATGAAAATGCGAAGCCGGAAACTGGTTTAAACTTAGTTTAATCTATATTTATCATAGTTAAGCTGATCAACTTTATTTGCAATGATGAAAATACTTGTAATGACTTTTTTGATGCTGTCAAGCATTCAGGGCTATGCCCAAAATACAAGGCTGGATAGTTTAGTGGCTGTTCTGAAAAATGAAATCCGGAACAAGAATAAGTATGATCTACAAACATATCAGCGGATCAGCCATTTAAAAACAAGTATTAGGCTACCGCGCACCGCATCATTCGAAGAGCAGTTCCATTATTTATCCCTCATCTTCAATGAATACCAATCATTTAAATTCGATTCTGCTTATACATGGGTCAATAAAATGGTGGCATTGTCGCTCAGTTCCGGGAATAAGGAAAAACTATTCAGCGCGCAGACGATGAAAGGCTATATCCTGATGAGTTCCGGCTATTTTAAAGAGGCTTTTGAATTGCTCTCACAAGTTGACACGAGCCTCCTGGCAAATTCTCAAAAATCCGAGCTGTATTATTTAAGGGCAAGATTAAATTCAGCGATCGGGAATTATGTTGACAACAAAAGTTTAAGTTCAAGGTATTTTGAGCAATCTGATAAAGATTTTAAGATTGCAGCGATCAACAATACCCCGAATCATTTCGAAGAAACTGTCGATCTGGCGTTTAAAAACGCCGGTTCAAATGATAAAAAGTACACAGCAGGGTATTTTTATGACTTTATCAACAGCGGTAACCTGACCGCACACGGGCTGGCCATGGTCGCGACCAGGCTTAGCTACGCGTATACGGGTGATGATAAAGCAATTTTTTTGGCTTTGGCGGCTATAAATGATATCCGCTCATCTACAAAGGAAACGTCTGCCATTATGATGCTTGGTCAGGAGATGTATAAAGCCGGCAAATTGACCGATGCGTATTTGTTTATCCAGGAAGCCATTGGAAACGCCAGCTATTACGGCGCCAGAGGGCATGCCATCCAGGCCGGGGAGTTATTGCCTTTGATCGCTTCGAAAATGATCGCTCAAAAGCAGCACGATAAGGATAGGCTGCTGATTTGGCTGTTATTGGTTGCAGTTACGGCAGTGATCATGTCTTTTGCCCTGTACATTTACCGCAAACAATTAAGACGGATTAAAGCAAGTGAGCAATTGATCATTGAAAAAAATGATGACCTCAAGCGGGTCAACCATAAACTTAAAGAAGCCTCGAGGGTAAAAGAAGAGCTGATCGGGCTGATTTTTAAAGATTCGTCGTCCCATCTGGACGAGATGGATAAAGTCACCCGGAAAACACAGCACAATTTAAAATTGGGGAAATACGCGGAGGCCAATACAGCGCTGAAGACCATCGATATCGACAAACGGAAAACAAATCTTTACGAAACGCTTGACAATATATTTTTGACACTGTTTCCGAATTTTCCGGATGCGTTTAACGCGCTGCTGAAGGACGACCATCAAATTCACCTGAAAGAGGGCGCTTCGCTTACGCCTACCCTGCGTATATTTGCGCTGATGCGTTTGGGCATTTCAGATATGCAAACGGTGGCGCGTATCTTGAACTACTCGATTACGACGGTCTATACCTACAAGACCAAAGTAAAAGCAAGGGCACTGATATCACCGGAGGAGTTCGAGCGGCAAGTTATGAACATTGAATTCCTGGGTGAATGAAAGCGTGAAGTGTAGAATACACCGCTTTTATCGCACCGGTCCCTGCAAGTATCCATGAGCTGAAAATAACAGATCTCGATCTGTTGAGCCTGATCTGAAAGAAATAGCTCCATTAAAAACGGCGCTCC
>JAESTD010000061.1 GCA_016763755.1 Mucilaginibacter sp. | reverse complement strand
CTGCCTGGGCGACAAGTTTATTTCCGGATGAAGCAATCAAGATCATGCTCAGTTTCCTAGAAGAATCGACCGGAACCGAATCCAGTTTCTTTTTTCTAAACTGTGGTGGCGCTGTTAGTAGAATCTCTCCTGAGGCGACTGCTTTTTTTTGGCGCAGTCCAAAGTTTTATTTGGAGTGGAATACAACTTGGACACAAGACTCTGAGGCATCAAGGAATCTTGCATTGGTTGCAAGAACACGCCAGCTGTTGAATCCTTTCGTTGAAGGGGCCTACGTAAATTCTCCAGATCAGAGCATTATAAACTTTGGACCGGTTTATTATGGAACCAACTTTGATAGATTGCAAAGAATAAAAGCCAAGAATGATCCCGAAAATATATTCCACTTTCCTCAAAGTATACCTCCTAAATTTTAAGTCTATCTTTTGCAATTATCATTTTTTATGTATTCAGGTAAAAGGTAACTAGAATTGTTACTTTTATTCTTCGTGCAAATCAATATCGTTGTTGCAACGACTTGTTCAACTAACGAAGAACAATAGCACAATAAACAGGGAGCAGATTGCCGCAGCAGCTGCTCCCTGTTTTTCATTCAACCTTCCTGTAGGACCTAAGAAATGGTCTTTGTCAAAAAAGGAGCGCCTCGGTATGATGGGTTTGTCCACGGGTTTGAAACCCAACACCATCAAGGAGGCGCTCTTTTATGAAGTTTAAGCAATCAGACGAACAAAATCAACGGATAGAACGAATAACTCCAACTCACTTAGTTATTGGCATCGACATGGCGAAGGATGCCCATGTTGCACAGGCAACAAACTTTCGCGGAATTGTTCTTTCAAAACGCCATCTTTCCTTTACCAACAACAAGGATGGGTTTGAAAGGTTTGGCCGTTGGGTTAGTGAGTTGCAGCAGAAACACCGATTGAACAACATAATAATTGGAATGGAACCGACGGGGCACTACTGGTTTAATCTAGCGAATTGGTTGGTAGAACAGAGGTTAAGCGTTGTTCTGGTGAACCCTGTTACGACTAAGAGAAACAAGGAGAATAGAGATAATTCTCCTTCCAAAAATGATCCGAAGGACGCTCTTGTCATCGCGGATGTTGTCAGTCGCGGGTATTACTCTGAATACACGAAGCAATCACATTCTTTTCAGAGGTTGCGCGTTATCATGAGCGATCGAGAGTTTTGGGTGGCGAATAGCACACGGCTTCAGAACCGAATCATTCGCTGGCTGGATATCCGTTTCCCCGAATTTACTTCAGTTTTTTCGGATTGGACCTGCAAGCGATCCATGGCGACGCTTTATGAATTCCCTGTCCCTGCAGACTTACGTGGGATGACTACAGCAGAAATCATAACAAGCTGGAGAAAGCACATGAGTCGAGCAGGTGGAACCACAGGGCTAGAGAAGGCTGCACAGCTCATTGCCTCTGCAGCTAGAAGTATAGGAGAAACGACAGCTACCCACGAAGCCAAACTAGATTTACGCCGACTACTCGATGAGTATTGTCGCATTGTTGAGATTCTAGAGATGATTGAACAAGAAATCCTGGTGCTCCTGGATAAGATACCTTTGGCTCACCAACTTCGCTCCATTCAAGGTCTTGGACCCATATTCATTGCGGCTATCCTTTCGGGTGCAGGTGATCTAAGTCTGTATGCTCACGGGAGACAACTTCTGAGAAGAGCAGGTATGAACCTAGCCGAGAGTATGTCGGGTAAAAGGAAAGGGCAGATCGTACTCTCAAAACGGGGAGATGCAACTCTGCGAAAGTATTTGTATTTAGCAACGTTACGTCTTATTGGTAACAATGTGTTGTTTCGGAAATGGCATGAACATAACGTACAAGTAAGGCACATGAAAAAGTACCGTTCCTTGTTTAAATTAGTTGGTAAACTAGCACGTATCTTGGTTGGTCTGGCTCAACGAGGAGAGTCTTTTTCTCCTGACAAAGCACTTATTCATGACTGTGTAGCAGCTTAAGTAAATCTAGATTACGTAGGTTGGTTCATTCGCAGGATCACAAAGAAAGCACGGAGTACCGATTACCCGTTACTTAAGGGCACTGACCCGCACATTCAACTTGATCGGCCTCCACCCCTTGGATAGGTGTAACGAAGGAAGGTAAGGGCATAGACCCGTTGAGATATGGGAGGGTGAACCTCCGAGGGCATTGTGGAGAATGCGTGCAGTAAATGGAATTATGAGGAAATTAAGGCTAATCCTCTATTTGCGTATGCCTTCATGGCCGGTCGGTGGTACCACCACCACTACTAAACCGTTGTATCCTTTTACCAAGAGGGATGTAATCCTGCGAATGAGCGAGTAAACGTGAGAAAATCCCTTAATACCGAGGGAAGTAACGGGCAGTAGAGCGTGGTGGACCAACTATATTGGTACCTATTTATGATACGGATCACCGCAATTTATCCTATAATCTATCGAGTTTGATTGCTGATTTCATAGTTCATTTGGTGGAAGGCACTTTTGAAACATTTCATAACTCTGAACACTGAGACATTAAGACAATGAAAATAATATTACATATAAATTATAATGAAATTTAAATTTCAAAAAACGCTGGGCATTTCTTACAGGCTGAACTATAATAAGCTTATGCAAAGGGTTATAAACATAAAAGGGGAAAACATTTGGCAAACTCATTTCAATGGGATATTCGTAAATTATCCCTTACACAGAAAAATATCGCAGATTTTATTGAAAAAAATGTAGATAGAATACCATTTATGAACGAGAAAGAAATTGCCCAAGAAGTACCTACAAGCATCGCTTCGGTTTCTCGCTTCTGGCAGGCAGTCGGATATGCAAATCTTAAGGAGTTCAAGAGCAGTTTACGTGAACTTGAGGCGATGACGCCGGCCAAAAAGATGAGCAAAATATTCAATAAAGTCACGGGAGGCGATCTACTGGGAGACATGTTGGAGCAGACAGCCGGCTATTTGCACGATACTTCCTATAAGTTGGCAAGAGAAAATTTTGACCTTGCTGTAGAAAAAATATCGCAGGCAAGAAGGATTTATTTATTCGCACCAGGCCCTTCCGAAGGCCTTGGCAGCTTGCTTCAATTCCGATTGAATCGGTTTGGTGTCGATATTCAGATCATGCCGAAGAGCGGAAATGAGGTGTATGAAGCATTACTTCATCTCACACCGCAAGATGTGATTATCGGGTTTGGTTTTTTAAAAATTGCCCCAGAGATTCAAGTTATTCTCGAATATGCTAACGAATTAAAATGTACAACGATCATCATTACGGATCGGCTTGTTTCAGATCTGAACGATCAAGCAACCATAGTGCTCTATGTACGCCGAGGTGAACTGTGGGAATTTCATTCGATGGTAGCTCCTACAGCTGTTGTCGAAAGCCTCATTATTGCCGTTGGACTTCGCATCGAGGGTCAGGCGCTCTCAACATTGGAAACGTTGCAAACGCTGCGACGCCGATTTACAAATTTTATTTCTAAGGCCTAGAGGTTTCTTTACTCCTTCCCAACCATAAGTGTTTAAGAATTTCAAGTGGAAGATTCTAACGAGAGAGGAAGAGATGTCGTTGCAACTGTTTAATTGGTATGCGATGCTTGCCAGCTTTTTGGGAACCGGCGTAGAATTTGTTGAGGCATTGACCATCATTTTGGCTGTGGGTGCTGTCCGTGGATGGAGGACTTCACTGTCAGGCGCATTGGCGGCAATTGGGATTCTGGTTGTTCTTGTTTTTTGTATCGGCGAATCGTTAGTTCATGTCATTCATTTATTTTGGGTCCAACTCATAGTCGGTCTCTTCATGCTGTTGTTCGGCATACGTTGGCTTCGTAAAGCGATTTTGCGCTACTCTGGTTTAAAGGCTCTGCATGATGAAGCCGAAAGCTACCAGGAAGAACTCGAGCGTCAACGTAACAGGGGGGAAGCCAAGAAGGGATTGATTCCTTTGGTTTTATGACGACCCTCAGTATCACATTCCTAGAGGGAATGGAAGCCATTTTTATCGTTCTTACGCTAGGCTCCAGCTCACAAGCTGACAATTCTACGCTCATGCAATACACAATCCTAGGTGCTCTAGTAGGCGTTATCGTCGTTATGGCGGCAGGTATCATCTTACGTAAACCGCTTGCCTCCCTACCGGAGAATACGATGAAGTTTATCGTTGGCATCATGTTGACCAGCTTCGGAGCCTTCTGGGTGGGAGAGGCTGTCGGAG
>JAESTD010000060.1 GCA_016763755.1 Mucilaginibacter sp. | reverse complement strand
TTTTAAATTATTTTCTGATAGGTTGCAATAACAATGCCGTACCGGTTCCCAGGATAGCGCCTGCCGTTACGTCAGTTGGGTAGTGTACGCCCAGGTACATGCGCGAGTAAGCCACCGAGCCGGCCCATAAAAATGATGGCGCAATAACATACCATTTAGGATACGCGTTTGACAAAGCCATTGCTGTTGAGAAAGTACTGGTAGCATGACCTGATGGAAACGAAGTACTGCTTGCGCGATAAACCGGTACTATATTGATGTTCTGCACAAAAGGCCTGGGGCGCTTAACCAGGTGTTTTATCAGCAGCATGGCGCCATAAGATATAGCCGTACTGCTGGCAATGTAAAGAGCATTTTGGCGCATTTGTTTATCGTTACCAATAATGCCACCAACCAGCAAGCCCGCCGGTACGCCTACATCAACATACTTATAGCTTTTGGAGAGGAACATCATCACATCGGTTTGCCCCGGTGTACGACTGGCCGCCAGATCGAGCATTATCCTGTCATCAAATTGTTGAATTTGTGATTGCGCCCGCACTATATTCATGGTGAAAACCAATGATAAACATGCTATTACGGCGATGTGCAGCCTCATATATCGGGTAACCTTCTGCATCATTAAGTATTGCCTGATATTATTTTATATTTTTACCAAAGTAAGTAATATTTACGCTTTTAAAAGGTCAGTTACGGGTAATAAAGTAGCCGGCCGCATCTGCTTATTTAGAAAACAACATGAATTACACAGGCCTGCTTAATAAAATTAAGGATTATGCCCTGCTCTTTTATAAAACCCATGCCGATGACCGGTTGGTTTATCACAATATAGAGCATACCGAAAATATGCTGGCGGCCTCTACCCAGATAGGCAATCATTACCAGCTAAACGAAAGTGATTTTTTTATTGTACATGCGGCAGCATGGTTTCATGATCTGGGTTATATGGTTGATTTTAAACGACACGAAGAGGAAGGTTCAAACCTTGCTGTGGCATTTTTAAAAGAGTACGAGGTTGAGCCTCAAATAATTGATGAGATAAAAGGCTGCATTATGGCTACTCAAATGCCGCAGAACCCCAAAACAGAATTGGAAAAGATAGTTTGCGACGCCGACCTGTTTCACCTGGGTACCGATGACTTCTTTAAGACTGATAAGCAACTTCTTAAAGAATTGGCTACCGTGCACGGCATAGAAATGAGCAAAAATGAATGGCGCAAAAAGAGCATCAAGTTTTTAGAGGCTCACCATTACCATACCGATTACTGCCAGGTACTGCTCAACAGTGGCAAGCAAAAGAATATAAAGATATTAAAAGATAAAGTGGCCGCCTATGACACCAAACATGTTACGGATGTTATAAGCGCATCTCCCGAACCAACAACACATCACGAAGTGGAAACAGAAGAACCAAAAAAGAAAAAGAAAGGCGACCGACCTGATAAGGGTATCGAGACCATGTTCAGGATAAGCAGCGGCAATCACCAGCGTTTGAGCGATATGGCAGATAACAAGGCTCATATCATGATAACGGTGAACTCTATTATCCTATCGGCAGTTATCAGTTTGCTGTTAAGGAAACTAACCGAGTATGAATATCTTATTGTACCTACTTTTATTTTGCTGGCAGTGAGTTTACTGGCGATGACCTTCTCTATCCTATCCACCCGCCCATCTATCCCGAGAGGAACTTTCCAGCGCGATGATGTTGACCAAAAGCGCGTTAACCTGCTCTTCTTCGGTAATTTTTATAAAATGTCGTTAGATGAATATACCTATGGCATGGTAAAAATGATGGAAGATAAAGACTTTTTGTATGGGAGTTTGATCCGCGATGTGTATGCACAAGGCGTCGTACTTGGTAAAAAATACCGTTTACTACGCAATGCCTACAACATTTTCATGTTCGGATTGATTATAGCAGTGGTGGCCTTTGTAATTGCCGCTACTTTGAACAACGCGAAAGACAAACATTAACATGCCGAAACCTCAATATTTTAACCGTGATATCAGCTGGCTAACCTTTAACGGCCGTGTGCTCGAAGAAGCTGCCTCGCCGGAGGTGCCATTAATAGAGCGGATAAAATTCCTGTCGATATACTCCTCAAACCTTGATGAATTTTATCGGGTGCGATTTCCTGTCTTACAGGCACTAAAAAAAATAGGCGAAAAAAGTGATGACATTGATGCCGACGAGCAGCACAGCATTTTACAACAAGCCAGCGAAATGGTGTTGGCACAGCAACAACACTTTGGACAGATATTGACAAAAGAGCTGATACCTGCTCTTAAAAACAAAGGTATTTCGTTGATTTACAACGAGCCTTTGCCGGATACGCTGAAAAAGGAGACAACAGATTATTTCCTGTCGGATATTTTAGCATTTCTGCAGCCGGTTACGATTAATGAGGATACCAACTTTTTTCCCGAGAATAACAAACTGTATTTTCTGGTACAATTATACGATGGCGTTGAAAAGGAAAAGCTCGTTTTATTGAATATTCCTTCTGATAGCATACCACGTTTTTACAGTACCAAAGCTGAGGGGCAGCAACATATATGCTTTATCGATGATATAGTCCGCGAGAATTTGCCCAAGCTATTTAAAGATTATAACATAGGTGGCTGTTACAGTATCAAAATAACCCGTGATGCAGAGTTGGATCTAAAGGACGAATATCCGGGCGAACTATCCGAGCAAATAGAGAAGCAGCTCCAAAAACGCGACCAGGGTTTTGCCACGCGTTTTTTGTATCAGGCTGATACGCCTTTGCGGATCCTGGAAATGTTAAACCAGCATTTGGGTTTAGAAAAAGCAAACGCCGTACAAGGTGGGCGTTATCATAACTTGAAGGATCTGATGACCTTCCCGGCGGGCAATCCTGCTTTGGTTTACGAAAAATGGCCGTCTTTATCGTTAGATATTTCTGCCGATGAACCATTGGCCGATACAATTGCCAAAGGCGATCTGTTGATCAACACGCCGTATCAATCTTACAATACTGTACTCCATTTTTTTAATGAGGCCGCACTTAATCCCGATGTTGAGGAAATAAATGTTACCCTGTACCGCGTAGCCAGCGATTCGCGCATTGTTAATGCACTCATCAGCGCGGCCAAAAACGGCAAAAAGGTAAATGTGGTAGTTGAACTAAAAGCCCGCTTTGATGAAGCCAATAATTTGAAATGGGCAAAAAAGATGAAGAATGCCGGCGTGCAGATCATCTACAGTGTTACTGCTTTAAAAGTACACGCAAAAATTGCATTGGTAAAAACCCGCAAAGGCGACCGCATCTCATACACCGGCCTGTTAGCTACGGGTAATTTCAACGAGGGCACTGCTAAGTTTTACACCGACCATATTTTGTTTACAGCCAACCACAAGATATTGCGAGAGGTGGAACTATTGTTCATCTTCCTTGCCAAACGCGAGAAACCGACAAAGGATAACCAGATAGAATTTAAAAATCTGCTGGTCGCAGGTTTTAACCTACAGCGCGATTTTATGGCGCTGATAGATCACGAGATAAAATTTGCGCAGGAAGGTAAAGCGGCCGCGATCACCATAAAATTGAATAACCTTGAGGAACAAGTACTGATCAACAAATTGTATGAGGCATCGCAGGCAGGGGTTAAGGTGCAATTGATCGTGCGGAGCATCTGCTGCCTGGTGCCTGGCGTAAAAGGCCTTAGCGAAAACATCAGCATCAAGCGCATTGTTGACCGGTACCTGGAGCATGGCCGTGTGTTCATATTTAACAATGGTGGTAAGCGCGAGGTATTCATGGGATCGGCAGATTGGATGAACCGAAACATATATCACCGTATTGAGGTTTGCTTTCCGGTTTATGATGAGGCGATAAAACAGCAGATACAAAACCTTATAGACCTGCAATGGAACGATACAGCACAGGCAGTGATCCTGGATGAGCATCTGAACCAAACCCGGCCGCAAACAGAAGGCAAACCTGTAGCATCGCAACAGGCCATTTACCAATATTTAAAAGGATCTGAATGAAAAAATTGAGTACAATATTAAGCTTGTTGCTTATTTGTATTGCAGGCACATCATGCGGGCAGAGCACAGGTGGCGGATTTAGTAGTCCACAGGGATACGACCTGAACCATCCGGTAAAATATGATATGCCTGTGGAGTTGCTGGAGATCTCGGGCATCGCCTTTGTTAACGGCGATGCAAGCACCATTTACGCTGAGCAGGATGAGGACGGCAAATTATTTTACTTTAAGCTTGGCGATAAGCAGATCAACAGCACCAGATTTGGTAAACATGGCGACTATGAAGACGTAGCCATCCTTAACAACTACGCAATCCTGATGCGCAGCGATGCCAGTTTTTATACTTTCCCGCTTAGCGGTATCAAAAACAAAGAAGTTGCGGGTGTGCAGGATTTTAAGAAGATATTACCCACAGGTGAATACGAGGGAATGCATGCCGACGGTGGTAAACTCTACGTAATTTGTAAAATAGGCCAGGGTGTAGATCATAATAAAGAATGCCGTGGTTATATACTTAACCTTGCGGCTAACGGTGCACTTAATCAAACCGGCACCTTCACTATCGATGTGAAAAAGATAGCAGGGATGGTGGGTAAAAAGAAGCTAAAGTTCCATCCATCAGCATTGGCTAAAAACCCGCTTACTAAACAGTGGTTTATACTCTCATCAGTAAATAAAATGGTAGTGGTAACAGATGGAAATTGGAACGTACAGCAGGTTTATCCTATTGATCCCAAGATATTTTTACAGCCCGAGGGCATGGCTTTTGACCGCCAGGGTAACCTATATATTTCAAATGAAGGCAGCACAACCCAACCGGGAAATGTGCTTCTGTTTAAATATAAACGATAACTGTTAAACCCAAAGCACTTGTCAATGAAAACCCTTAAACATCTGCTCAGTTTAGTATTCACCTCAATAACGGTGGCAGCTTATGCGCAAAAAGATATCGAACCTGCTTACCAATTTCGCGATAGCGTGGTGGTGAAAGTACACCCCCGGTACAACGATCGCGGTAAAACACACCGCTGGCTCTTCGGTAAAAATTACCGTGGGGAATGGGCTACATCGGTAAAGCTGCCGGTTATCCGCTTATCAGAAGTGATGGGTGGCCTTGTGCCTGAGAAAGAGGGCGGCGGCATGCAGTCGAAATCATTACGCTTAAAAGATAAAACCGGTAAAGAGTGGGTTATCCGCAGCGTGGAGAAAACACCGGATAAACTGGTTCCGGAGCAGCTGCGCCAAACCTTCGTTATCGATTGGCTGGATGATGCCTTAAGCGGCCAGCATCCCTTCTCGGCTTTGGTTGTGCCACCGCTGGCTAAAGCTGCAGGCGTACCACATTCGCACCCTATCATCGGGGTCGTAGTTGCCGATAAAAATCTTGGCGAATACAACGACAAGTTTAAGAACATGATATGCCTGCTGGAAGAACGCGAACCCATTGGCGACTCTGACAATACTCCCAAAATGCTTGACAAACTGGTTGAGGATAACGACAACCGCTTCGACGGCGACGAGTTTCTGCGTGCCCGTATGCTCGATCTTTTGATTGGGGATTGGGACCGCCACGAAGACCAATGGCGCTGGGCCGACCTACAAAAAGGCAAAGGCAAAATGTACATAGGCGTTCCGCGTGATCGCGACCAGGTTTTTCACTTGCAAGAAGGCGTGTTTCCGTATATAGCGCAATTGCCATACATCAGTCCGCTGCTGGGTAATTTTAGTTCTGATATCCCGAAGGTGAAGTACAATCTTGCCAAAACCCGTTTCCTTAACCCTTACCCCGATTTCCAGATGACGCATGAACACTGGATGAAAGTAGTGAACGACTTTATCGCCACCCAAACCGATGCCGTGTTTGAAGAAGCTCTAAAAGAACTTCCCGGCGATACTTACAAAATGGGGCATGATGTATTGCTGGCTAAATTAAAATCGCGCAGGGCGGCCTTACCGGATGCCATGGACAGGTATTATCGTTTCATCTACCGCATTGTTGACCTGCGTTTGAGCGACAAGAACGAGAAGGTAGTGATAACCGGTCAGCCGGATAGCAGTTTACTAATACAGGTGAACAAGATCAATAAAGAGGGTGACATAAAAGATACCATCCTTAACATGGTTTACCAGCCTAAATTTACTAATGAGGTCCGCTTTTACACGTCAAAGGGTGATGATCAGATAACGGTTGATAACAAGACCTCGCCTATCCATATCCGTTTGATAGGTGCAGGTGGCGATAAGGTATATAATGTGGTAAACTCTGAAAGTACCCTACAGGTTTACGCCCACAAGGACGCCAGATTTGAGGGCATGACCAACCGCATCAGCAAGCACCTTTCAAAAGACACCATGAATACCCGCTTTGTACAAACTAACCTGTACAACCTTTGGATGCCGCTGGCCACCGCTGGCCTCAATGCAGATGACGGTTTGCTGATCGGTGCCGGTGTTAAATACATCAAGAAAGATGGTTTCCGCAAGGAGCCTTTCACCAGTTCGCAGCAGATAATGGTTACCCATGCCTTTGCAACAGAGGCCTTCCGCATTAAGTACAACGGCGAGTGGATAAAAGCTATAGGTAATGCAGATATAGTCCTGCAGGCTTTTGCGCAGGCACCTGATAATACGGCTAACTTTTTTGGGTTGGGTAACGGTACATCAATAAATAAAAATCAGCCTAACTACCGCCGCTTTTACCGCACCCGTTTTGATAGCTACCAGGTTGATGCAGCCCTGCGTTGGAACGTTGGAAAGAACACTACTTTCAGCGCCGGCCCGTCATTAGAGTTTTACCATTTGGATTTGAAGGATAACGTTGGCAGGTTCATCAACAACAAAGCGCTCATCGGCTCGTACGACAGCAACATTGTAGATAAGGATAAAGCCCACGTAGGTTTAACGCTTAACTTTAACAGCAACCAGCGCAAAGGCGGCATATTGCCTGTTGGCGGATACTATTTCAATCTAAATGTACAAGGCTACGAGGGTTTAAACGATTACTCGAAGGCTTATATGCAGATCCGTCCTGAGTTTACTTTTTATCAAAAGATAACAAGCAATGGTTCTGTAGTAATATCAGACAGAGTTGGCGGTGGCGTTACCGTTGGTCGTCCGGCTTTTTACCAATCCATGTTCCTGGGTGGGCAGGGAAATTTATTGGGCTACCTGCAATACCGTTTCGCTGGCAAGCACATGGTGTACAACAATTTCCAGGCAAGGGTTAAATTATTCAACGTAAACAGTTACATCGTTCCGGGTCAAATTGGTCTCACCGGGTTTTATGATGCCGGCCGCGTGTGGGTTGCGGACGAAGTGTCTGATAAGATCCACCAGGGCATCGGCGGCGGGGTATACTTCTCCCCTGCCGGGTTAACTATCTTCCAGGTACTGGTAGGGCACTCTGAAGAAGGCTTTTATCCGTATGTATCAATGAATTTCAGGATCTGAGAAATGTGTTGAAACTTGATTTATAGGATTAGGAGATTTCCTTAATCAAATTGTGTCATTGCGAGCGTAGCGTGGCAATCTCGCAAGATCAGTATGTTGAATTTGCTTATGAGATCGCCACGTGGCTATCGCTCCTCGGAATGACATACTCTATTAGTCACTAACCTCTGCTGCTGGCGCACGTGTGTCGCGTGTGCTTTCAATTCATTGCAATCCTTCAATCCGCTTAATCATGGTTCAAGACAGAATACGGTTGGATTCTTCGCTACACTCGGAATGACAAAGTTTTATTCCTTCCTAAACGGCGCAAACATCATCCAATCAGCTCAATCAAAGTGTACTTTTAACACACATTAACATCTCCATTTGTCATAACACTATCTCCAAGCCTGACTTTTGTCAGCCAAAAGTTAAAAACAGTTAAAAATGGTAAATTCAGTTGACGAATATAGTCAACTCGGTTTACATTTGCGCCATTATTACAAGGCACAAATGAAAGCGTACACCTTACCATACTCAAACTCAGTTCCTTTCTACCAGAACGGACAAGAAGTTGCCCAGCCCCGTGCTGAAGAGGCCGGCGCGGACAAAAAACACCAGCTAACCACCACCGAATATCTGATCGGTGTTTTAGGCGAAGGTTTAAAACAGAATTTTCTGGGTGCCGATATCAATATGGAATTTTTAACGCTAACTGTACGCAGCTACGCTACAGAATCTGTTAAGGCTGTCCGCAGGTTTATTGGCAAAGCGACAGCCGGCAAAAATATCAACTCTACCTCTACTAATATCTCTTAATACAAGTAATGAAACTGTTTACCCCTCATTTAAATAAAGTTCTTTTTACACTGATAGTTTTGCTATCATCGTTAACGGGGTTTGCCCAAACTAAAGTGACCGGTGTGGTTACCGATGCAAAAACCAAACAACCTATGCCTTATGTAACGGTAACTTTTGCCGGTACAACCATTGGCGCAGGTACCAATGCCGAAGGCCGCTATACCATCTTCACCACGCAGGATGTTAAGCAGATCCAGGTATCATTTGTAGGTTTCCGTACTGCAGTTCGCAATATCAATCCCAATCAGGAGCAAACAATTAACATTGCCTTAAGCGAGGATAATCACAAACTCAGCGAGGTGTTTGTAAAATCGGGTAAAAAGAAAAAATACAGTAACAAGAATAACCCGGCTGTGGAATTAATCCGCAAGGTTATCGCTCACAAAGCACAAAACCAGGTTGAGAGTTACGATTACGCCCAATACAAACAGTACGAACGCATGAATGTATCGCTGAGCAACCTGAGCGAGAAATTCAAGAACAAAAAGATCTTTAAAAACTACCAGTTCCTTTTCCGCGAGCAGGCGGATTCTACTGCCATGGGCGGTAAAATTTTGCTGCCGGTTTACCAGGAAGAGAAACTATCTGATAATTATTACCGCAAAGCACCTTACGCCAAAAAGCAAATCATCACCGCAAGCAAACAGGTTAAGTACGATGAGAACTTTGTAGATAACAATGGCCTTAAATCATACTTCGACCGTATGTACCAGGACATAAACATCTATGATAATAACGTATCCTTACTTAGCAACCAACTGCTTAGCCCTATCTCAGACAGTTCGCCATCATTCTACAAATTCTTTATCACCGATACGCTTAAAGATGTAACGCCCAACCTTATTGAGTTGAGCTTTACGCCACGCAACACCACTAACATGTTGTTTGAGGGCCGTATTTACATTACTATGGATGGCAACTATGCGGTTCAGAATGCTTTTTTAACAGTAAATAGAAATATCAACCTCAACTTTGTGCGCCAGATGCAGGCCAATCTTTCTTTCGAGAAAAACCCTGATGGCCGCTATCACCTGAGCCAAAGTGATCTTAAGATAGAGTTTGGTATCAACAAAGAAAAAGGCGGCGGTATGTACGGCGAACGCCTGGTAAATATCAGCAACTTTGTGTTGAACCAACCTGCAGAAAAGAAAACCTACGAAGGCCCATCGCAAGTTGTCGCGCTTAATGCCGAGGAGAAAAACGATGCCTACTGGCAGGAAGCACGTCCTGATACGCTTGATGCTCAATCTGCCAGTATCTACAAGAATATAGATAGCCTGCAAACCATCCCATCGTTTAAGAAAACCATGGATATTGCTACACTGGTTTTGGCCGGTTACAAAAACTTCGGCAAGTTTGAATTGGGCCCAGCCAATACGTTCTATAGTTTTAACCCGGTTGAAGGTTTCCGCGTACGTGTTGGTGGTCGGAGCACACCCGAGCTAAGCAAACGCTATTACTTTGAAACTTACGGCGCTTACGGTACCCGCGATGAAAAGTTTAAATACTTCCTGAGCAGTACCTACTCGCTTAACAATAAATCCATTTATTCGTTCCCGCAGAACTATATCCGCGCCAGCTTTCAGCACGATACTAAGATACCGGGCCAGGAGCTGCAATTTGTGCAGGAAAGTAACTTCCTGTTATCATTTAAGCGTGGT